>CACZSA010000025.1 GCA_902783705.1 uncultured Ruminococcus sp. | reverse complement strand
GAATTCTTCCAGGATTACGAGTTTGCTGTTAGCACTTCTGTTATTGAGCGTGTCCTGCAGCGAGGGCGGAAATGCGGAGGAGACGCAGACCTCTGCCGTATCTCCCGAGATTCAGAACAATGAACCTGAGGAAACAGAAGCCGAAACAGAACCGGATTTTTTGAAGGACATCCGCTATGATGGCGAGACCTTCAGCATTATGACTAGCGACACCACCATCAGTTCCAACTACCTGATCGAGGGATCGGGTGAATTGAACGGGGACAATGTCAACGACGCTGTGTTCGAGCGGAATCTTGCAGCGGAAGACCGGCTGGGAGTGAAGTTTACCTACACTCAGACCAACCGGGGCTGGGACACCGTTGCAGCTCAGGTGAAGCAGCTGATTCAGGCCGGGGAGGATTCCTACGACCTGATCATCGACGACCAGCGCGGTATGTCTACTGCGTCTATAGCCCATTGCTTTGCAGACGCTGCACAGCTGTCCAACGTGGACTTCGGGGAAAACTGCTGGTGGTCGGACTATATGCGCAACCTGTCCGTGGATTATAAGAGCATCTATCTTTTGGTGGGCGATTATTTCATGGATGTGCTGAATCACTCTCATGCTCTGCTCTACAATCGCGATATGTTTCGCACTCTGTTCGGGGATCCGGACGATCTGTACCACGAAGTGGATATGGGCGAGTGGACCTATGACCGCTGGATCGGACTGGTGGATCAGTCCTACACGGATACAAACGGCAACGGGGAAGCAGATGAGGGTGATATCTATGGTATGATCGTGGGCGGGATTGGCGGAAGCACCTTCCCCTTCACCTACGGATCCGACGTGCCCTTCATTTCCAGAGATGAGAACGGCTATCCCACCCTGACCATGTACTGTGATCGCCTGCTCCTCCTGTACGAAAAGATCTACGGGATTTTCTACAGCGACGGAACAAGAACCAAGTATGCGGAGAACGGCGCGGATCTGCACGCCAAGTTCATGGAGAACGGCGCGCTCTTCATCAGCGGAGCGCAGCTGGGCGACTTTGGAACCTTCCGCGACATGGAAGCGGAGATCGGTCTGATCCCCTATCCGAAGCTTGATGAGAGTCAGGCACGGTACATTACCGTCGTTCACGATACGGCGGAGGTCGGCGCGATCCCGACAACAGCAAGGGATCCTGAAATGACAGGGGCTGTCTGCCAGATCCTGTGCCGCCTGACCCACAAGTCCGTCCTTCCCGTTTATTACGAGATGTCCTTGAAGATCAAATACGCCCGTGACGATTTCACCTCCTCCATGATTGACCTGATCCACGACGGCATCACGGACGAGTTCTGCCTGGTTTACGGGGGAGCTTATGCGAACGACATCTTTACATGGGCGATTCTCGGCCCTCTGCAGCGGGCGGAGCGGGAAGGTGTCGCCTCGGAATACAGCAAGCGCGAGAAGGCGGCCAACAAGATGCTGGAGAAGCTGATGAACGAGTTCAATTCGTAAAATCTCTCCTGAGGATGAATTGCATATAATCGGGATCTGACCGCCATAATGAAATCTTGATCAGAAGGGGTTGATATGCTTATTGCCTTAGGTGATCGGATGGGACTTTCCGCATGTTTCCGCCGGACAGATCAACGTGTACCATATGCATGGATACACAGCGGCGTGGATCATTCGGGATGGGATCGATACGAAGGGCCTGATCGTCAAAGAGCAGCGCAGGCACAAGTATGCGGCCATCCATATCGATCGGCCTTTTGACAATCCTTTCGTCACGTTCCCGGGCGCATATCGGACTCTCGATTCCTACATGAGAGTCAACGGCCTCTGCCGCACCGAAGACGGTGTGCTCCCATCTTTGAAACGGATGGGGAGGCCATGGACATCTATATCGCCTGCGGATGAGACTGCGGAAAGAGATACTTTACGAACAAATGAGAATCCCCCGGAAAGACTGCCTCACCGGGGGATTTCGCTCTGATAGTCGGTTGTGAATCCATTCCGCGAGTACGATTTCTCCCGCCTGTCATGACAGGGGCAGGGCGCGGAAGATAAGAAAAACGTGCGGTACCGTCCGTATTCCGGCATACCGCACGTTATGGCGTTCTTTCACGGTTTTATATCTTCTATTGAGGAGATCGTTCCCCCTCACGGATTCCCGAAGACGGCGACGCGCTGTTCGGCGAGCACCTTCTCCGTCCAGCTCTCCGCCTTGGCGCTCTGCTTCGGATAAGAGCGATAGCATCCCGCCACAAAATCCCTGCCCGTTTTGAAGAGCTTTTCCTTCTGGAAATCCACGGCTTCGTAGGGAAGATCCAGCCACGAGCGCGTCTTTCCGATGGCGTAGGAGTCGGTGTTGTTCCATACCCACTCCGGCGTCGGCCACAGACGGATCGAATCCTTCGCGGCGATGGCGTCATAGAAGGCCTGGTCCGGTCCGCCCTGTCCGTGGTGTCCCATCTGGATGTAATCGGATTTCACCTCTTCGGCGGAGCGCATCTCGAGCAGCCGCCGGCCCTCTTGTTCTCCGCAGTCCCCGAGGAAGAGCACGCTGTGCCCGTCGTATTCCATCCGGATGATGACGGAGGTGTTGTTGATCGTGGAGGAGCCGTCCCACCACGTCATGAGGATCTGAAAATCCACGCCGTCGACGGGAATCGTCAGCCCTTCTTCAACCGACTCTTCGTTGATCACCGCGCCGTTGACCAAGCTGTAATAATATCCTTCCTCCCCCTCCGGCGCCGTCCAGCGGTCCTCGGGAATGTCCGCGCCGTCGATGCCGTAGAAGCCGACCGTCTTGTAATAGTTGTCGAAGCCCTTCACGAGGATCTCAAAATTGGCTTTCTCGAAGTCCCGGTCGCCCGCGCTGCTCGTCCATTCGACCCCGTACTCGGGGAAATCGAAATAGATGTTGTGGATTTTGTAATTGTCCGTCTCCTTGTACCGCTTCATCATCTTGGCGAGCTCGTAGTAATGGTCGTTGTGCATGTGGGAGAAAAACCATGCCTCGACTTCGAAGTAGTCCTTCTGCCCGAGGCCGAGGATGGCCCGGATCGCGCTCGGAAGATAGGCGGGCGAGCTCTGACCGGCCCCGTCGGTCCCGCCGTCGATCACGACCACCTTCTTCGAGGGGGTCACGATGACATAGGACATCAGCAGGCTCTCCGCCTCCGGCGCAAGCTGATAGAGCTCGACCGTGCCGTGCGTCTCGGACTCGGCAGCCTGTTCCGGGGGAACCTCTTCCGCCGCCGCCTCTGCGGGATCAGTCTCCGGCGGGAGCTCCGCATCGGAAACGGATGTCGGGTCTTCCTCAAGGTCGGTCGGCTCGGAAGGCGCTTCCGTCTGCTCTGCCGGGAGCGGAGAAGAGGCGGGTTCGGGGACGTTTTCTTCCTGTGTGCCGCATGAAGCCAGGAGGATCAAGAGCGCGGCGGACAGGAGAAACAGCGGAATACGGCGGGATTTCATGAAGTATGGCTCCTTTGCGGCGGGATCTGGACCTGTGGTCACCCTTATTGTAGTCCGATAATCCGTCTCCGGCAAGGTTTTGCCGTAACTTTTCTGTAAAAGATGGGTGATCGGTCCGTATTATCTCTTCTCCGCCGCCGCGCGGACGAATCCGAGGAAGAGCGGATGCGGCTTGTTCGGCCTCGATTTGAATTCCGGGTGGTACTGCACGCCGACATAGAACGGGCGATCCGTGAGCTCCACCGTCTCGACGAGAGCGCCGTCCGGGGAGAGACCGGAGAGCGTCAGCCCCGCGTTCTGCAGGAGTTTGCGGTAGTCGTTGTTGAATTCATAGCGATGGCGGTGCCGCTCGGAGATCGGGGAGGTCCTATAGCACCGTGCCATCGTCGTGCCGGGGACGATCTCGCAGGGATACGCCCCGAGCCGCAGGGTGCCGCCCTTGTCCACCTCGTCGCTCTGCCCGGGCATGAAGTCGATCACTTTATGCGGCGTCTCCGGATCGAACTCCCCGGAGTGGGCGTCCGAGAGTCCCGCCATGTTCCGCGCGTATTCGATCACCATGATCTGCATCCCGAGGCAGATGCCGAAGCAGGGGACTCCGTTCTCCCGCGCGTACTTCACCGCCGAAATCATGCCGTCGATCCCGCGCGCGCCGAAGCCGCCGGGGATGATGATCCCGTCCGCCTCACCGAGTATCTCCCCGGCGTTTTCGTCCGTCAGCGTCTCCGAGTCGATCCAGTCGACGGAGACCTCCGCGCCGAGGGCATATCCCGCGTGACGGAGCGCTTCGGCGACCGAGAGATACGCGTCGTGCAGGGCGACGTATTTGCCGACGAGGGCGATCCTCACCTTGCCAGGACAGTGTTTGATCCGTTCGACCATCGCCCGCCAGTCCGCGAGATCCGGTTCCGGTGCATCGATCCCCAGTTCCCGGCAGACGACCGAGGAGAAGTTCGATTTTTCAAGCATCAGCGGCGCCTCGTACAGGCTCGGCAGGGTGATGTTCTCGATCACGCAGTCCTCGGGGACGTTACAGAACATGGCGATCTTCTTGAAAATCGCGCTCTCGAGCGGGCGGTCGCACCGCAGGACGATGAGGTTCGGGTGGATGCCCATGCCCTGCAGCTCCTTCACGGAGTGCTGGGTGGGCTTCGATTTGTGCTCGTCCGAGCCGGAGAGATAAGGCACGAGCGTCACGTGGATGAAGAGACTGTTCTCCCGTCCGACCTCGAGGGAGATCTGACGGACGGCCTCGAGAAACGGCTGGGATTCGATGTCGCCGATGGTCCCGCCGATCTCCGTGATGACCACGTCCGCGTCGGAGTGCCGTCCCACGCTATATACAAATTCCTTGATCTCGTTCGTGATGTGCGGGATCACCTGCACCGTCGAGCCGAGGTATTCGCCGCGCCGCTCCTTGTTTAAGACGTTCCAGTACACCCGCCCGGAGGTGAGGTTGGAGAAGCGGTTGAGGTCCTCGTCGATGAACCGCTCGTAGTGCCCGAGGTCGAGGTCCGTTTCCGCGCCGTCCTCGGTGACGTAGACCTCGCCGTGCTGATACGGGCTCATGGTCCCGGGATCCACGTTGATGTACGGGTCGAGCTTCTGCGCCGCGACCTTGAGTCCGCGGGCCTTGAGCAGACGCCCGAGCGACGCCGCCGTGATGCCCTTGCCGAGGCCGGAGACCACGCCCCCGGTCACGAAGATATACTTTGTCATGTACAGTCTCCTCCCGATCTGTTATCCGGCGGGGCAGGGCGATGCGCCTCTCCCGCGCGTCCGTTTTTTCATGCCGTACCTGTCAAAAAACGAAAAAACGCCCATCCCGAAAAAACGGAATGAACGCCTTTGCTCATTTGTATGTATTATACCGCGTTTTCGGGATCCTGTCAAGCGGTTCTTCGAATTTTCCATAGCCGGAACACCAGCTGTGCGCGCGGGACGGTTTATTCAGACGGCGTCCCGACGGCATCCGCCTGCTCACTCCCCGGTTTGAGCGGTCCTTTTTCTCCCCCGGACGCCGCTTTCGCGAATTCTTCGGGAGAATTCCGCATTTCTTTCGGAAAATTTCTTGAAATGCGGCGCGAATCGATGTATAATACTATAGATACGTGTCCCATCCGCCCATGAAGGCGGGCGGGCAGCCACACAGAGGAGGGCCAGTGACCATGAAAGAGCGTACGGTTCGTGCCGACACCGGATTCCTGGAAGAGGTGACGGATTTTATCAACGCGGAGCTGGAAGGGGCGGGGTGCCCGATGAAGACCCTCATGCAGATCGATCTGGCGCTCGAGGAGCTCTTCGTCAACATCGCAAGCTATGCCTACCGGGACAAGCCGGAGGGCGGCGACGCGCTGATCCGGATCGACGTGACGGACGGGATCGCCTCCATCACGCTCGAGGACGGCGGGATCCCCTTCGATCCGACCGCGAAGGTGGACCCGGACCCGACGGCGCCCCTCGAGGAGCGGGAGATCGGCGGCCTCGGCATCTTCCTCACGAAGAAGATCATGGACGAGGTCCGCTACGAATACCGCGGCGGGCGCAACATCCTGACCGTGACGAAAAAAATTTGAAAGATTTCGGAAAGATTCTGGAAAGCATAAAGGAGGACCCCATGAAATCAGACGTGATCCACGTGACAAACGAAGGCGCGGGCTTCGATAAAGCGCTCGCGCAGGCGGAGGCGACGGCCCGCTTCCTCGACCTCGACCGCAGGGACGCCCTGCATCTGCGGCTCCTCACCGAGGAGATGACGGGCATGATGCACGCGCTCACGGGCGAGCGGGAGGCGGACTTCTGGATCGAGAACAATGACGGCTCCGTCGATCTCCACCTCGCCGTGAAGACCGCCATGAACGCGGAAATGCGGAAGAACCTGCTCTCCGCCTCCACCACCGGGGAGAACTCCGCGGCGAAGGGCGTGACGGGCAAGCTCCGCGACCTCTTCGAGCGTTTCCTTGAGCCGGAGAACGGGTGCCTGCCGAACGACCTCATCACCGGGATGGACTACGCGTATTCCGGCGGCGATTTCGGGACGCTGTCCGTCGCCGCGGCGGGGCTGTGGTCGATGAACCGCTACAAGGCCGCCGTGAAGGAAGGCCGCGCGCCCGAGGAGGACTGGGACGAGCTTGAGAAATCCGTCGTCGCGAAGCTGGCGGACGAGATCAGGATCGGCATCGCCGGGCAGAACGTCGAAATGGTCATTTCGAAGAAATTTTAATCGGAACAACCGAAAGGAGTACATATCATGACGATCAACAAGCAGCAGAACGGAACCGCCCTGACGCTGGCGGTCGAAGGAAGACTCGACACCATCACCTCGCCCGAGCTTGAAGCGGCGCTGAAGGAATCGCTCGAAGGGATCGACGCGCTGACGTTCGATTTCTCCGCGCTCGACTACATTTCCTCCGCCGGACTCCGCGTCCTGCTCTCCGCGCAGAAACAGATGAACAAGCAGGGCTCGATGAAGGTCACGGGCGTCTCCGAGATCATCATGGAGATCTTCGAGGTCACAGGCTTCACCGATATCCTTACGATCGAATAAGCCGTCATGGAAGAAAGAATCGGCGGATTTCGCCTGACTTGTCCCGAGGGATTTCGCCGCATGACCGAGGAGGAGACGCGCGGGCTGACGACGCTCGGAGAGGGCCCGTGGATCGGGCTTTCCGACCCGGAGCGCCACATGATCGTGACGGCCGGCTGGAAGAGGCTGGGACCCATTGTGTCCCGTATCCTGACGGGCGCAGACCTTGCGAAAAATGCCGAAAAACGGATCGCCGCGTCCATGAAGCCCTATGGGTTCAAAAGGACGGAGGGCGTCACCCGGACCGTCGCGGGGGAGCGCGCGCGGCTTCCGCTGTACCTATGAGGCGCAGGGCGTCGCGATGGGCGCGGAATCCTGCGTCATGAAGCGGGGAAGGGACGCCGTTTATTTCCACGTCTATTTCCGCGACGCGCTGAGGGAGGAAAGCCTTCCCGTCTGGGAGGAGATCCTCGCCTCCGTCTGCGCGGTGTCCGAATAAACCGCATACCGAAAAAAAGGAAGAGCTGAATCATGAAAGCATTCAACCGCGGCGACGTGACGACGGATCCCTCGGGATTCGTGCTCCTGTCGGACGTGATCCCGCATATCGTGCAGGAGATCCGGTATTTTTCGACCTACAACTTCATCGGCGACCGCATCGACGGCTATGAGGAGCCCTGCGCACTCCTGACGAAGGAGGCCGCCCGCGCGCTTAAGGCCGTCTCGAACGAGATGATCGTGCAGGGGTACCGCCTGAAGATCTTCGACGCCTACCGCCCCGCCTGCGCCGTGAAGCATTTTGTGCTCTGGGGTCTCGAGGATCAGGACGTGCGCATGAAGCCGTATTTTTACCCGGACCTCGAGAAGCAGGCCCTGTTCAAGGAGGGCTATATCGCCGCGCGCTCCGGTCACAGCCGGGGGAGCACGGTCGATCTGACGCTCCTCGACATGCGGACCGGACGCGAGGTCGACATGGGCAGCCCGTTCGATCTGTTCAGCGAGGTCTCCCACCCGGATTACCGCGGCATCACGGACGAGCAGTACGCGAACCGCATGATGCTGCAGCATGTCATGGTGCGCTGCGGCTTCCGTCCGCTCGACTGCGAGTGGTGGCATTTCACCCTCGAGAACGAGCCCTATCCCGACACCTATTTTGAATTCCCGGTTTCCGCAGAATATCTGCGCAAATGACCGGATTTCCAACCACACCACACACAAGGAGATTGACAACATGAAACGTACCTTTACCGCGCTGACTGCCGTGATCCTGGCGGTCATGATGATCCTTCCGACCTTCGCCGTCGGCCCGATCGTTCCGAATCCCGACGCTGAGGCCACCCGCGGACTCGTGATCGACGCGCTCTATCAGAGAGAATACAAGCCCGAAGCCGCGACGACCGACTTCGCCGATTCTTCGGTCCAGTGGTATGCCGACGCCGCCGCGTGGGGCCGCACCGTGGGCATCGTCAACGGCGACGGCGACGGCAATTTCAACGGCGGACGCGCCATCACCCGCGCCGAGCTCGCCGTCATGCTCTGGCGCTACGCACAGTACAAGGGCGCGGACGTCTCCGAGGGCGAGGACACCAATATCCTCGACTACGAGGACGTGTTCGAGTGCCCCGAATGGAGCATCCCGGCGTTCCAGTGGTCCGTCACGATCCCGATCTGGGAAGAGGGCGGCATGCTTCTCCCGAACGAGACCCTGACCTGCTCCGAGGTGACCCACATCCTTGAGAACTTCACCCACGGCACCGCACTGCCCAGCTGGACGGCGGACGCGCAGGCGAAGGCTGCACTTGTTGACTATATCGTCTCCATCACCGATCCGAGCGAGCCGACCTTCGTCCCGGTTGAGGACCGCATCGCCGTGTTCGACCTCGACGGCACGCTCTTCTGCGAGACCGACCCGAACTACTTTGACTACACCCTTCTGAAATACCGCGTCCTCGAAGATCCCGAATACGCCCCCAAGGCCTCCGATTTTGAAAAGGAAGTCGCGAACAAGATCAAGGAGCAGAACGAGACGGGCAAGTCCTTCTCCGGGCTTGAGACCGATCACGGCAAGGCCGTCTCCACCGCGTTCGCGGGCATGACCATCGACGAGTTCAACGCCTACATCCAGGAATTCAAGAAGCAGGACATGCCCTCCTATGACGGCATGAAGCGCGGCGAGGGCTTCTATCAGCCGATGGTCGAGGTTGTCGAATACCTCCAGCTGAACGGCTTCACCGTGTACATCGTCTCCGGCACCGACCGCCTGATCGTCCGCGGCATCCTCTGCGACAACGTGCTCAACATCCCGAACCGCCAGATCATCGGCTCCGACGAGATCATCGTCTCCGACAACCAGAACGGCGAGGACGGCCTGAACTACGTCTTC
>CACZSA010000024.1 GCA_902783705.1 uncultured Ruminococcus sp. | reverse complement strand
TCATATCTGCAGTTGATGCCGATGCCCGGTCCGTAGATCTCGGTCAGCCCGTAGATGTCGTAGAGCTCGATGCCGAGGGTCTCCCGGATGCGCGTCCGCATCTTCTCGCCCCAGCGCTCGGAGCCGATGACGCCCTTTTTCAGCTTGATGTTCTGCTTGATCCCGCGCTTCTCGATCTCCTCCGCGAGCAGCAGGGCGTAGGACGAGGTCGCGCAGAGAACGGTCGAGCCGAGGTCCTGCATCATCTGCAGCTGCTTTTCCGTGTTGCCGGGGCCCATCGGGATCGCCATCGATCCGAGAAGCTCGCAGCCCGCCTGGAAGCCGATGCCCGCGGTCCAGAGACCGTAGCCGGGCGTGATGTGGATGCGGTCCTTCTTTGTGATCCCCGCGAACTCATAGCACCGCGCGAACATCTTCGCCCAGTCCTCGACGTCCTTCTTTGTGTAGGGGATGATGACCGGGACGCCCGTCGTGCCCGAGGAGGAGTGGATGCGGACGATCTCCTCCTCCGGGACCGCCGAAAGTCCGAGGGGATACGCGTCGCGCAGATCCTGCTTCTGTGAGAAGGGGAGCGCTTCGAAATCCTCTGCGGTCGTGACGCCGTCGATGCCGGCTTCCTTCAGCATTTTGCCGTAGAAATTGTCCGCCGCGATGAGCCGCTTGATCTGACGGTCCACCTGTCTGAGCTGTTCGCCGTTGATTTTCATGATCCAAATCCTCCGAAATCCCCTCCGCGCGCATAGGCGAGGGCTTTTTTGTTGATTTCATGCAGCTTTGCGGGAAGCACGGCCTCCACCGCGTCCGCGAGCTGTTCCGCGTCAAACCCGAGCGCGCCCGTTTCCGCGGCGATCCCGAGCAGGAGCACGTTGAGTACCTTGTCGTTCCCGATCTCCGCGAGCGCCCGGTCTGCGTCCACCGTGACGACCTGTCCGGCGTGCGCTTCGAGATACGCGAGCATTTCCGCCGGGTCGTAGGGTGTCCCGCCGATCATTGCGCTGACGGGCTGGATCGGACGGATGCTCGTCACCACGACGCCGCCTTCCTTGAGGCAGGGCAGCATCCGCACCGCTTCCGCCGGCTCGAAGCCGAGGATCAGATCCGCGCCGCCCGGGCCGATCAGCGGGGAATGGATCCCGCCGCCGACGCGCAGATGGCTGAATACGGATCCGCCGCGCTGCGCCATGCCGATGGTCTCCGCCGTCTTCACGGGCAGTCCCGCGCGCATGGCAGCCGCCGCCACGAGCTTCGACGCGAGGATCGTCCCCTGACCGCCGACGCCCGCGAGGACGATGCTTCGCTGACCGAACGCGTCCGGATCGACCGAGCGTCCCGCCGTCACGACCGCCGGCGAGGATTTCTTCGCCGATGCGGTGCCGTCCTCCTGTTTCGCGGGAGCCGGGATTGAACCGCCGCCGATCGCGTGGACCGGGCAGACCTGTTCGCAGAGCGTGCAGCCCGTGCAGAGCGTCGGATCGATCTCCGCCTTGCCGTCATGAAGGAGCAGCGCGGGACAGCCGAGCTCACGGATGCAGTGCCTGCACCCGATGCATTTCTCGGGATCGACCGACGCGCGCACGCCCTTCGGCTTCCACTTCACGACGCACGGCGAGCGGAAGATGATCGCCTTGAGTCCCGGCTCGTCCGAAACTCTTTTTACCGTTTCAACCGCCTTTGCGTGATCGAGCGGATCGACCGTTTCGACCGTCTTCACGCCGATGCCGCGCAGGATCGATTCGATATCCGCGGGATCGACCACTTCGCCCATCACCGTCCGGCCCGTGCCGGGGTGGGGCTGATGTCCGGTCATCGCCGTCGTTGAGTTGTCGAGGATGACGAGCGTCATGTCGCCCTGATTATAGAATCCGTTGAGCGTCCCCGTGATCCCGGAGGCGAAGAACGTCGAATCGCCGACGAACGCGAAGGCCTTCGTGTCCGGCTCCACGTGAAAGACGCCCTGCGCGATGTTGATGCCCGCGCCCATGCAGAGGCAGGTGTCGCACATATCGAGCGGCTTCGCGTTGCCGAGCGTGTAGCAGCCGATGTCGCCGCAGAAGATCGTCTTTTTGCCCTTCATCGCCTGCTTGACCGCGTAGAAGGACGCCCGGTGCGGACATCCCGCGCAGAGGACGGGCGGACGGATCGGCAGGGCGGGGAGCGGCTCTCCCTTCAGCGCGCCGGACGGGAGGTTCTTTGTCCCGCAGAAGGACGCGAGCAGCGAGGCGACCTCGCCGATCGTGTTCTCGCCGGCGGATTTGACCGTGCCGTCCTCCTTGCCGCGGATCGTGACCCGGATCCCGCGCCGTCCGCAGAGATAAACCAGCGCGCGCTCGATCACCGGGTCGAGCTCTTCGATGACGAGGACTTCGTCGAGTCCCTCGAGGAACCGCGCGGCGAGCTCGTCCGGGAAGGGGAAGGGCACCCCGACGCGCAGAAGCCGCGGACGGTCCTCCGTCGGGAGCGAATCGAGGACGTATGTCCAGCTGATCCCCTGCGACGCGACGCCGATCTTTTGCCCGCGGAAGGAGCCCGTCTCCGTCAGCAGCTGATTCCCGTCGTAATGCGAGAGCGTATCGGAGAGCGTGCGGTTCCGTGCCTCGATCTTTGCGTGATTGACGACGGAGAGGCGGGGGAAGATCACCCATTTCGAGGAATCCTTGACGAATCCCTCCGGCTCATGGACCTCGTATTCGTCCTCGTCCTTCACCTCGACGTCCGCATAGCCGTGGTCGATGCGCGTCGTGGGACGCAGGATCACGGGCGAACCGATATTCTCCGAGAGCGCGAACGCGTCGCCGATCATTTTATAGGCTTCGGCGACCGAGGAGGGATCGAAGACCGGGATCTTCGAGTACATCCCGAAGGTCCGCGTGTCCTGCTCGGTCTGTGAGGAGATCGGGCCGGGATCGTCCGCGACCAGGATCACCATGCCGCCTCGGACGCCGATGTATTCGAGACTCATGAGCGGATCGGACGCCACGTTGAGACCGACCTGCTTCATCGTCACGAGGGACCGCGCGCCCGCGTATGCCGCGCCCGCCGCCACCTCGAGTCCCGCTTTTTCATTGACGGACCATTCGACGTACACCCCGCCGGGATTGCGCCGCGCGACGGTTTCGAGCACCTCGGTCGACGGCGTTCCGGGGTATCCCGCGACCACCCGGACACCCGCCGCGAGCGCGCCGAGTGCGATGGCCTCGTTGCCCATCAGAAATTCTTTATGCATGAAAAAACTCCGCATTTGATAATTTGATAATATGCTGTGTTCTGCTTATTATACCACGCTTTGTGTCGGATTGCAAGTCCCCGGATGTATGGAATGAAAAAATATTCATGAAAATCGGTCCTTCCGGGCAGAAATGCAGAAAAAGTCTCAGCGTTTCTCGAAATTGCCAAGCAAAAAGCCGCAGGAGATTTTCAACCCCGCGGCTGATTGTCGGCTTGTTCAGGATTATGTACTTATGTGCGCGGCTTGTTGCGTACCTTCTGGAAGTTGTAGTTCTTCCATTTCTGTTCGATCTTCTTTGCATTCCGGATGTTGATGGGGAGATGCATGTCCCCCTTCATGTGGCAGGTATCCTCGCTGAACCCCGTGACAAAGTCCATATTCACAAGTATCCCGCGCAGGATGAGGAGAAAGCGCCCGTCCTCTGAGAGTGTTTCCTGCATCGATGAGAATGTCATCCGCGTGCGCCAGACGTTCCGGCGCCGGTCGAGGATTTCAAGATAGTTCGATTCTGCACGGATTGTCACGATATCCTTGTAGGGAAGACTCACCTGCTGCCGGTTCGAGACGAAGGTCAGGCGGTCGGCATCAGGATCGGTCTTCCGCTTGAGAATATCGTCGAGCACCTGAAAGAGGCGTCCGGCGTCCATCGGCTTTGTTATGTAGTCATAGGCGTGGACAAGGAACGCGTGAGGCATGTGATCCACGCTGGAGGTAAGGAAGATGATAATCGTGTCGCGGTCGACCTCGCGGATCTTCTTCGCCGCTTCAACCCCGTCCATGCCGTCCATGAGGATATCCAGAAAGATAATGGTGTACTGATAAGGCGTGTAATCGCGAAGCAGATCTTCCGCGTTTGAAAACAGCGAAAAATCAAATTCCATCCGATTTGCCGCCGCGTAGTCCGTCAGGATGTGCCGCAATCCCTCAAGGATCACTTCCACATCGTCCACGATCGCAATATTCATACCGAACTTTCCGCCTCTGTTCAATCAATATGATTTCTTACTATATCGCATTATATCACAATTTCGCCGGTCTGTCCATGGGTTTGGTACGTCGAATTCAGAAATTATCCGAAAACTTCAGCAGAATTCTGCAAGAATTCTTGTCTTCCAGAGCGAGCCCACCCGCGGAGTTCCCCTCCGGAGGTTTTTATCCGTTTGTTTCCAGGTTTTCAATCAGTACCGCCCGTAATTCTGGATCGCCGCCATGACGACCCGCATGCTCGTGAGCAGGGAGCCGTTGTTGATCGATCCCGCCGTTGTGAGATTCAGGCCGCGGGCATCGTTCTCGCGCGCCGCCTCGCAGTCCCGGCGGACCTCGGCGATGATGTCGTCCTCGACGTTCCGCATGAAGGTAAAGGGCGCGAGCTGACCGTCGATGCGGGTCTTCGGCATGTATTTCCGGATCTCCTGCACCGTGACCGTCGGTCCGAAATTGCAGCCCTGCAGGTTGAAATCGGCGAGCTGGGGGATGAGATGCCCCATCGCGGAATCCGAATGCTGATAACGGTAATCGCCCGGATCCGGCGCGCAGTGCTCGAAGACTCTTTTCAGGACCCGGTAGCCGAATGCGTGGTACATCTCCGGCGTGAAGAGGTTCGAGTCGTCGTCCGCAAAGCCGAAGCCGTGCGGGAACTTCTCCGCCGTGTAGCCGGCCTCTGCGCGCATGAGGTCGAAGTAGGCGACGACCGCCTCGCCGATCAGGTCCGCGAAACGGGTAAAGAGCGCTTCGTCGTCGTAGTAGAGGTAGAGCAGGTTCTCGACGCCGTACACCGAGGTCGCCATGGTGCACGGACCGCGCAGCCATGAGAACATCCCGGGACGTCTCCCCGTCTCCTCATAGACCGCCCGGCATCGCGCATCCCAGTCCGGAGGGAGGACCGCCGCGCGGAAGGCTTCGGGATCGGCGAGAAGTCCTTCGACCTCGTCGAGCTTCTTTTTGAGCGCTTCGTCGTCGTCGATCGTCCCGCGGAGCCACGTCGTGTTCCCGTCGAAAACATACTGACCGCCGAAGAGCTCTGGCACCTGCTTCGCGTACGGGATCGAATGCTTCGGCTGCTTCTCGGGCGGGAGCGGCCTGTTCTCCGCGAGAAGGGCGCGGCCCACGATCTGACGGGCCTTCTCGTTGTAGCGGCAGTTGAGGTCGTACCGCCGGACGGGATCGGTGTAGCCCCAGGGCTGTCCCTCCTCGCCGAGCTCCGCAAAGACGCATTCGTCGCTCATGCGGATGCCGAGGGCGACCTGCGCCGCGGATTTGGAAAAGCAGTTCTCGTCGTGCGCGTGTTCTTCGTCGCGCCAGAACTGTTCGATATCGAGAGCGAGCTTCATCGTCATGGTCCCCCGAATGGTTTTTGTTTATTTCATTATACCAGAGATTGCGCGCCGTGTCAAGAAAATCCGTTTTCGATCCTGAAATCCCTGGGGGATTCTCATAGGATAAGGGCAGAGGTCGTCTGCATTCGCCTCTCCGGGTTCCCGCGAAAAATATCTGCGTTTTTTTCAGAAATACTCTTGACATTCCGGTGCAAAGGGAGTATAATCCTGTTAGCTCGAGCTAACGGTGGTCTCCCCCGACTGCCGTGTCCGCGTCTGTTACCCCCCAACAGGCGCGGATTTCTTTTTTCCGTTCATCAGGTGACCGCGCGGCGCATAGGATCCGGTATGCGAATCCAGAATCATCGAAGGGAAGTGCGCACATGCTCATTCATACCGTCCGGCGCGGCGATACCGTCTTCTCCGTCGCCCGGGAATACGGAGTCCCGCCCGCGCGGATCATCACCGACAATCTCCTCGCAGAACCCGGACGCCTCGCCGAGGGACAGGATCTTCTGATCCAGTTCCCGACCGTCACCCACACCGTCGCGGGCGGGGATACGCTCACCTCCATTGCCGCGCGGTACGGCGTCTCCCGGCTCGCCCTCCTGCGCTATAACCCGGTTCTCGACGGGGAAAGCCGCATCTATCCCGGGCAGGTGCTGAACATTGCCTACGAGCCGCCGGAATACGGGGAGACCGTGACGATGGGGTACGCCTATCCCTTCATCGACCGCACGGTCCTGCGCCGCACGCTGCCGTATCTCACCTATCTGTCGATCTTCTCGACCGGACTCCGTTCCGACGCCTCGCTCATCCCGCCGGACGCCGAGGCGGAGCTCATCGCGCTCTCCCGGGAATACGCCGCCGTCCCGCTCCTCACCTTGACCTCGCTGACCGAGGGCGGTACCTTCTCCTCGGATCTGGTCGCCGAGATCCTTGCCTCGCCCGAGCTGACCGAACGCCTTGCCGAAAACCTCGCCGAAGCGGTGACGGCGGCAGGGTACGGCGGGGTCGATTCGGATTTTGAGTACATCCCGCCGCAGTTCGCGTCCGCTTACGCCGAATTTCTCGCAAATCTGTCCGAACGGCTGCCCGAGGGCGTCCCGGTGTTCGTCTCCCTCGCCCCGAAGGTGCGCGCGGATCAGCCCGGACTGCTCTACGAGGGGCACAATTATCCCCTCCTCGGCGCGGCGGCGGACGGATCGCTCCTCATGACCTACGAATGGGGCTATACGTTCGGACCCCCAATGGCGGTCGCGCCGATCCGTGAGGTACGCCGGGTGGTGGATTACGCCGTCACGGAGATCGCGCCGGAGAAGCTCATGCTCGGACTGCCGAATTACGGGTATGACTGGCCCCTGCCGTATGTCCCGGGGCAGTCGCGGGCGGAATCGCTCGGAAATGTCGCGGCGGTCAACCGGGCGGCGGACCGGGGCGCGGCGATCCGGTTCGACGAGGCGGCGCAGTCCCCGACCTACCGCTATTATGACCGCCCGGAGACCTACGCGGACGCCGTCGAGCATGTCGTCTGGTTCGAGAATGCCCGATCCGTGCGCGAGAAGCTCCTCCTCGGCGCGGAATACGGGCTCGGCGGCTTCGGCGTCTGGAACATCATGCGCTATTTTCCCGCGCTCTGGACGCTCCTCTCGCGCATGTTCCGCATCCGCAAATCCGTGTGACAGGCTTCAAAGTCCTTGACAGCGGCGGGAAAACGTGCTATCATGAGGACAGTTCAGTTCTGGACTGCGAAAGGAGAGCGCGTATGCTGAAATTTCCCGAAACCGAGCGTGGGATCGTCAACCGGTCCCCGAACACCCATTTCCGCTATCACGGCTGGCCGAGCGTCGCGATCGACGAGGAGGGCACGCTGTACGCCGTCGATTCCGGATTCCGCGTCAGTCATGTCTGTCCGTTCGGCAAGACCTGCCTCTACCGGAGCCGCGACGGCGGGCGCACGTGGAGCATCCCGATGATCGTCAACGACACCTACCTCGACGACCGCGACGCAGGGATCGTCTCCCTCGGCGGGCGGCGTCTCCTCGTCACTTGGTTCTGCCATCCCGCGAAGGCCTATCTGAATGAATACGCGGCGGGCATCCGTTCCCTCGGTCCCGCGGCGTCCGGCCTGCTTGACGAATTTGAGAAGATCCCACAGGAATACGGCGCGGGCGGCTCCTTCGTCCGGATCTCCGAGGACGGCGGCGACACATGGGGCGAGGTTGTAAAGGTCCCGGTCTCCGCGCCGCACGGTCCGAACATACTCTCTGACGGATCGCTCCTCTATCTCGGCAAGGCGATGTACACGGACGAACTCACCCCCGGCGCGCTGGCGGCCTATCGGAGCGCGGACGGCGGGCACACATGGGAGAAGCTCTCGGAGCTCGAGATCCCCGAGGGGACGCACTCCTACAACTTCCACGAACCGCACGTCGTCGAGCTGCCCTCCGGACGTCTCCTCGGCATGATCCGGGCGCAGGGCGGGGAGGTGGCGCATGGCTTCACGATGTACGAGACCTTCTCGGACGACGGCGGGTACACCTGGTCCCCGATGACCTCCCTCGGCGTCTCCGGATCCCCGCCGCATCTTCTCGTCCACTCCACGGGCGCGGTGGTCTGCACCTTCGGACGGCGCGAGGAGCCCTTCGGAGAGCGCGCGCTGGTGTCGTATGACGGCGGCGCGACATGGGCGGACGAATATGTCCTGCACGAGACGGTCCCCGGCGACCTCGGCTATCCCGCGACGGTCGAGCTGCCCGACCATTCGCTCCTCACGGTCTACTATCAGCGCGTCGAGGGAGATGCTTTCACCTCGATCCTCTGGACCCGCTGGTCTCTCTGACGGGATCGGAGTTTCAAATCAAAAAGCTGCCGCAGACGAAAGCGACAGCTTTTTCATATTCATCCTTGTGTTTCAAGGCTCGCGCGTCAGACGGTACGTCTTCCCGTCGTACTCCACGTTCATCGCCTCGCCGTCCGGCGTGACGGTCAGCACGACCTCGCCCGGGAGGATCTCGTAGAGCTCAAGCTCGTAGAACGAATGGCCCCAGTCCGTCCCGCGCTTCAGTCCGACGAACCGGAACTGACGCGCCTCGGCGGTCTTCTTGAAGGGGACCGTCACGGGCGCGCCGACGCCGCTCTGCGTGTTTCCCTTGACGTGCGCGGCTTCGACCCATTTGTCGCTCGCGTCGAGATATTCGATCTTGAATTCCGAGGAGCAGGCCACCTCGAAGTAGAGGATCGCGCCTCCGATGCGGCAGGTCTTTCCGAGGTCGATGGTGACGTAGACCGGATCCTCATACGCCGAGGAAAACCGCGTCTCAAGATTGCCGTCGAACGCGAGCTCGGGCGGGAAGTCCACCGTCTCCTGCGACGTAGTCTTCACCTTCGCGCCCTTCGCGAGGTTGACGCCCGCGTTCTCCTCGCCGTCGTTCGAGATCGTGAGCGTTCCGTCTCCCGCGAGCGTGTAGGAGCCGGCGATGGAGCGGTCCCCGACGGAGAAGGACGCCGTGCCCTTCTCAAAAGAGAGCGCCATCCCGTCGCCGGACCAGGTCCCGCTGACGAGTCGGATCGCGCGGCGGGCTTCATCCACGCTGTCCGTCCGGGCGAGACGCCAGGTTTCGCCGTCCGCCGTGAGAAGCGCGAAATCCGCGAGGATCTTCCACGTGAAGTCCGTGCCGTCGACGGTCATGACGCCGTCCGAGAACGACGGGACGCCCTGTGCGGTTTTCACGCCGTCCTTCGAGGAGATCTCCCACGTCACGCGCTCGCCGTCGAAGGTGAGGTCGCCGATCCCGTCGGGAGAGACGACAGTCCACGGAAGGGACAGGAGCCGCCGGGCGTCCTCCCCCCATTCGTCCGGGATCTCGGGCGCGGCATAGGGTTCGGCGGGAGGCGGCGCGGGTTTCCCGGGCGTTTTGTCCTCCCCGCAGGCGGAGAGGAGCATGAGGAGCGCGAGGAGGCATACGGAGAGCTTTTTCATCGGTCTGCCTTTCTGTAATCGATACGAAGACGTCAGTTCACGGAGGACGATCGGTCATCCTCTCCTTTTTCGAGGTCGCGGATCTCGACGGTATAGGCGCTCGTTTCGTTGACCTGCACGGTCACGCGGTCGCCGACCTTGTGTCCCATCAGGGCCTGCCCGAGCGGGGAATCCTTGCTGATGCGGTCGTTGAGCACGTCGGCGCGCAGATGCGTCACGAGCGTGATGATGCGCTCCTCCTCGTAGTCCTCGTCCCAGAGGGTCACCTTGTCGAAGAGGCCGATCTCGTCGCCGTCGGAGGTGTATTCGACCATCACGCCGTTCTGGAGCAGGTTTTTCAGATAGCGGATGCGGGAGTAGTTGCGGTTGAGTTCGCGCTTGGCGGTGCGGTACTCGTCGTTTTCCGAAAGGTCGCCGAATGCGCGGGTGCGCTGGACCTCGGCGATGCACTGCGGCGTGACGACGGATTCGCGGTGCCGGATCTCGTCCTGGATGCTGGCGATCTCGCCGGCGGTCAGTTCATGGGGCATGGGATTCATCTCCTTGCTTATTTGCGGATTGACTCTATTATAACACACCGAACGGAAAAAATCAAGGCGTCCGGAGCTCTCCGGGCCGATCGGCGATCCAGCGGACGACGCGCTCAGCGTTCTCCCCGGGCGGCAGAGTCCCGTCGAGGATGAGGCAGGGGAGCGAAATTCCGCGCATCCAGTCCGTTGCCTCGGATTCCTCCCGCGCGGCGCATTTCGCGAAAAAGCGTTCTTCGGATTCATACAGGTCCCCGCCGGGCTCCATCCGGACACCGAATTTCTCCGCCGAACGGCGCCGCACCCGTCCCGCGCGGATCTGTGCGGGTGCTTCAAGCAGGACAACGTGTGTCAGAGGCCAGGAGGGATCCCCGCGCAGGGAGGCGAGAACAAACGAGGGCAGCCGTTCCATGTCCCGACGCAGAAGGGCATAGGCCTCCTCAATGGTCCGGGAACGGAGATAATCGTGCCGGACGGGGAAATAATAGCTTTCGATGTCGAGCACCGGACATCCGATCTGGTCGGCGAGGAATCTGCCGAGAGTCGATTTTCCGACACCATTCAGTCCGCAGACGAGGATCCGCGCATCCATTCCAATCCCTCCGTTCGTGTTTTTATCCAGTATAACACAAATCACGCCGCTGTGCAAGATTGTCCCGGACACTTTCTTCGGCAGAACCCTTGCATTTCGGCGCGGGATGTGGTATAATATCCTCCGTCAACAGGTCTGCGTAGCTCAGCTGGATAGAGCAGCCGCCTCCTAAGCGGCAGGTCAGGTGTTCGAATCACCCCGCGGACGGACCGAAACGGCGGGTTTTCCCCGTCGTTTTTTTGAAATTTCCGGGGAAAGGAGGCGGCGCGCATGAAAAAACGGAAAATTCTGCGGATCTCCCTCGGCATCCTCGCCGCGCTCCTGCTCCTCTTTCTTCTGATCGCCGCCGGGATCGTGCGCGATTCGAAGCGGGATGAGACCCGGGCGGCGGACGTGATCCTCGTGCTCGGCGCGGGGACGTGGGACGGCGAGGTCTCCCCGGTCTTCCGCGAGCGGCTCTCTCACGCCGCCGATCTCTACCGAGCCGGGTACGCGCCGAAGATCCTCCTCACAGGCGGTCTCGATCCGCGCAACACCGTCACGGACGCGGAGGCGGCGCGGCGGTGGATGCTCGCAGAGGGTATCCCGGAATCCGATCTGCTCATCGAGGAGAAATCCCGCTACACCCACGAAAATTTTGTCTATGCCCGGGAGATCATGGAGCGGGAGGGCATGAAGACCGCGCTCGTCGTGAGCGATCCGCTCCACATGAAGCGGGCGATGCTCTGCGCGCGGGATTTCGGCGTCGAGGGGATCCCGAGCCCGACTCCGACCAGCCGGTACCGCACCACCCGCACGATCGTGCCGTTCCTCATCCGCGAGACGGGCTGCATGATCGCCTACGGTGTCTGGCGGATCTTCGCGCAGCCGTGGAGAAAATGAACAGAAAAAGGAGAACGCGCCCGGTTCTCCTTTTTTGATTTCCTCAGACCTGCTCCGCGATCGAATAGATCAGCCGTTCGCTCTCGTCCCAGCCGAGGCAGGGGTCGGTGATCGACTTGCCGTAGATGCCTTCGCCGATCTTTTGCGCGCCCTCCTCGATATAGCTCTCGATCATCAGACCCTTGACGAGCCGCCGGATATCCTCGGAGTGCCGCCGCGCGTGCAGGACTTCGTTTGCGATGCGGGGCTGCTCCTTGTACTTCTTGCCGGAGTTCGCGTGGTTTGTGTCGACAAGAACCGCCGGATTCTTCAGCCCGGATGCCGCATACCGCTCCGAAAGGTCGAGAAGGTCTTCGTAGTGGTAGTTCGGCAGGGACTGCCCGTGCTTGTTCATATAGCCGCGCAGGATCGCGTGGGCGTAGGGATTGCCCGTGCTCTCAACCTCCCAGCCGCGGTAGATGAAAGCGTGCGGATGCTGCGCCGCCGTGATCGAGTTCATCATGATCGAGAGGTCGCCGCCCGTCGGGTTCTTCATACCGACCGGGATCTCC
>CACZSA010000023.1 GCA_902783705.1 uncultured Ruminococcus sp. | reverse complement strand
GCTCCAGATCCTCCCGGCTGCGGTAGAAATGCTGGGAGATGCGGAGAAGCATGCCCACCTCGAACATCTGCACGAGCTGCGAGGAGCCGCCGTAGGAGAAGAACGGGAGGGAGATGCCGGTGTTGATGTATGTGGTATCGACGACCATGTGGCCGATCATCTGGATCGCGAGGTGGGTGGTGATCCCGTATGCGGTGAGCATCGTGAATTTGTCCCGCGCGCGCGACGCGATGCGGTATCCGCGCCAGAGGAACGCGAGGAACAGGGCGATCAGCGCGACGGCTCCGAGGAATCCGAATTCCTCGCACCAGATCGCGAAGATGAAGTCGGTGTGCGCCGCGGCGAGGTAGGCGTATTTCTGACGGCTCTGCGCCACGCCGACGCCGAAGAGACCGCCCGATCCGACGGCGTACATGCTCTGGATCGACTGCCACGAGTCCTTTTTCACGTCCGCGCCCGGGTTGATGATGCCCATGAAGCGGGTCCGCGCGTACGGGACGAGCAGGATGAAGATGACCGCGGCGGCGGCGAGCAGGGCGATGATCGTGACCGGAGCCCACCAGCGCGGGCATTTGCGGTCCATCATCGTGAGGATCATGAAGAAGCCGATCGCGCCGATGATCATCGTCCCGGAGAGGTGCTTGCCGATGATGACGAGCCCGCACGCGAAGCCGAGGATCATCGTCGGGATGAGGACGTTGTAGACATACATGCCGCGCATGGTTTCCGACTCCTCGCGCTGCTTGCGGAAGGCGTCGGCGTAGAGCGCGAGCAGCATGACAAGCGCGGGCTTCATGATCTCCGACGGCTGGATGGTGAAGCCGATGCCGGGGATCGCGATCCACCGCTGCGCCTCGCCTGCGGAGATGCCGAGGAAGAACACCGCCACGAGGAGCAGCGACGCGACGCCGAACGCCGCAAACGGGAAGAATCTGCGCCAGCCCTTTCTCTCATACGGAATGAGGTATCCGCCCGCCATCGCGACGAGTCCCATCCCGACGTAGCGGAGCTGCTTGTTCGCGTAGAACGCGGCGTTGTCCATGCCTCTCCGCACGGCGAGCGGGTAGCTTGCGCTCAGCACCGTGATCGATCCGAGGGCGAGGAGCACCAGCGCGATCACGAGCAGCGGACGGTCGATCCCGCTTCGCACGCGGACGATCCCTTTCTGCCATGCGCTCTCCTCGCGGTCCTGCTTCTCCCATTTTTCGAGCTGGGCTTCGTTCCGCTTCTCCTGCTTCGCGAGCCTGCGCTCTTCCCGGGCTTCCCGTCTCGCGAGCCGGCGCTCTTCGTATGCCGCGACGAGATCCGAAGGATCGGACGGCACGAGCGAACGGGTGTTCGTATTCGCGTTTGCCGGACGCCTCGACGCGCCGGAGCGGTATGCGGGGTTTGCGGGATTCTGTCCCGTTCTGCGCGCCGCACTCGTCTGCTCCGGGGTGCGGACCGCATGGGACTGTCTCACCGAGGTCGGCGCGGGTCTTAGGGTCGACCGGGCAGTGCTGCCCTGCGTGCGCGTGCGGGACGGATTGTGCTCGGCCTGCGTGTTCTGCGCCAACCTCTGCGCGGGCGTCCTTCCCTGTGCGGGGACGCGGTTCATGGTGCCGGGATCCCGGCGGGCATGGGTGGGTCTCTTCGTCGGGTTTTCGTTCACGCCTCCGCGCCTCCTTTTCCGTGAATTGCTTTCGTTTTATAATCCGGTCATCTCAGGCCCCAGAGGAGCGAGAGCGCGGATCCGACGGCGGTGACGATCATGGCCATGACGCCGATTTTGATCTCCGACCAGCCGCATTTTTCAAAGTGATGGTGGATCGGGCTCATCTTGAAGAGCCGTTTTCCGTGCGTGAGCTTGAAGAAGCCGACCTGCAGGATGACCGAGGCGGTCTCGATAATGTACCAGATCCCGAAGACGATCACGAGCAGAGGATTTTTCATCATGAACGCGCCGCCGACCACGAGGCCGCCGAGGAAGAGCGAGCCCGTGTCGCCCATGAAGACGCGCGCCGGGTAGAAGTTGTAGACAAGGAATCCCGCGCACCCGCCGATCAGCAGCGCGCCGAGGGAGACGAGCGTCGGATCCAGACTTGTGAGGACACCCGCGACGGTGAAGAAGACGCCGACGACGAGGGTGACGCCGGAGCAGAGGCCGTCGAGGCCATCCGTGAGGTTGACGCTGTTCATCACGCCCGTGATCAGAAGCAGGGCGATGACGTAATAGAAGATCCCGAAGTCGACGCTTTTATCAATGAAGGGGAAATACACCTCCGTATCCGCGCCGAGCACGAGGGTCATGCCGAGGAGGTAGAGGGCTGCGGCGAGCACCTGAAGGAGGAATTTCTGCGGCGCGGTCAGGCCCTCGTTCTGTTTCTTGCGCAGCTTCGCGAGGTCGTCGACGCATCCGATGAGCCCGCCCGCAAGTCCGAGCGCGAGGGTGAAGAGGAGCGGGAGCGCGGCCCGGATCCCGTCGTTCACGGCGATCCAGACAGACGCCGCGATGCCCGCGAGAAGGATCGCCGCGATGAACGCGATGCCGCCCATCGTCGGGGTGCCCTCCTTGCTCTTGTGCCAGCGCGGGCCGATCTCGAGGATCTTCTGGCCCATCTTCCGGCTTTTCAGCACGGGAATCAGTTTTCTCGACACGAGGACCGTCACGAGGAAGGTGACGAGGAGTGCGGCGATGAAGAGGATGCTGGTTGTCATGATGTACGTCCTTTATGCTGATTTATCCGCGCTTTTTGCGGGCTTTTCTCTTTTTCATGCAGTCGATGACGCGTTCCGCGGCGATGGCACGGCTGGCCTTGACGAGGAGAATATCGCCCGGGGACAGCGCGCCGAGGATCATGTCCGCCATGCCCTGCGCGTCGCGCGTGTCGAGGGAGACGAAGACGTTTTCCGCCCGGATGCCCTTCTTGATCGCCGCCTCCGCCACGATGTCCGCCATCATGCCGAAGCAGAACAGCTTCTGGATCTGCATCTGCGCAGCGTACTGACCGATCTGGTCGTGCATCAGGCGGGAGTATTCGCCGAGCTCGAGCATGTCGCCGAGGAGGGCGGCGGGCTTGGCGTTCTTCTTCCCCGCCATGGAGACAAGCACGTCGATCGCGGCCCGCATGGATTCAGGGGAGGCGTTGTAGCAGTCGTCGATGACGGTGATCCCGCCGACGTCGTAGATCTTCTGCCGACGGTCCGCGCCGACGAAGAGCTTCAGTCCCCGGCGGATCTGGTCATCCGTCATGCCGAGGAAGGTGCCGACCGCGTAAGCCGCGAGGGAGTTGTAGACGTTGTGCCGTCCGAGCGCGGGGATCTCTACGTTCGTCACGGCCTTGTTCGCGTAGATCAGGTCGTAGACGATCCCGTCGACCTTCTGGCGGATATTGACCGCGCGGAAGTCGCCCGTGTGGTTGTAGACGCTCATGAG
>CACZSA010000022.1 GCA_902783705.1 uncultured Ruminococcus sp. | reverse complement strand
CTCCGGAGCCGGCCTCTTGTGAATCACCGCTCCCAAAGGAGAGGGAGGAGCGCCTCCCCCTCCTTTGGAAACCACCCTCACCCCCTCAGGTTCAACCTCATGTATGAATCGGAAGCCTTGTTCAATGGGGGCTAAGCATGTGTCATAACAGGATTACAGGGCCTCACCATGTTTGAGGCACGGGTAATCTTGTGGCTCGCTCAACGCCGTTTCGTCCTTCATTCTTCATTCTTAATTCCTAATTCTCATGCTTCTTTCAGACATCACGCGCCGTCTTGTTTCTTCCGGCGTCGATTCTTCGGACGCGCGGGGGGAGGCTTTGCTCCTTGCGGAGCGCTTTGCGGGGGTGCCGCGCGCTTCCCTGCTCGCCGATCCGGGGCGGCTCCTCGATTCTCCCGCGCTGGCGGAGGCCGTCGAACGCCGATGCGCCCGCGAGCCGCTGCAATACATCCTCGGCGAATGGGAGTTCTGCGGCCTGCCGATCCGGGTGGACCCGCGCTGCCTCATCCCGCGGCCCGACACGGAGATCCTCGCCGAACGCGCCGCCGCGCTCCTGCCCCCCGACGGGCGGTTCCTCGACCTGTGCACCGGGTCCGGATGCGTCGCGGCGGCCCTCTGCGCCCTCACGGCGGATCGGCGCACGAGCGGGTACGCGGTGGAGCTCGACCCGGACACGGCGGACCTCGCGCGGGAGAATCTCGCGGCCCTCGGGTTTGCCGATCGCTGTCCGGTCCTGACGGCGGACGTGCGGGACGATCCGGCTGCCCTCCTCAGGGGGAAATACGACGTGATCGCGGCGAATCCCCCGTACGTGACGGCGGCGGAGATGGACGCGCTCGCGCCGGAGCTGGCGTTTGAGCCGCGCGGAGCCCTGACGGACGGCGGCGACGGCCTCTCGCTGATCGCGGCGATCGTGCGGGGGTATAAGCCCCTCCTCGCCGAAGATGGCACGATGCTGATCGAGCACGGCTGGCAGCAGGCCGACGCCGTGCGGAAGATCGCCGAAGCCGAAGGCATGACCTGCGCCTCCCTCAAAGACTACGGCGGCAACGACCGCGTTGCGGAAATGAGGAGAGGGACGAATGGAGGAATTAAGAATTAAGAATGAAGAATGAAGAATTATGGGAACGGCGCGGGCTTCGCATGTGCGGGGGCACACAGGGTGCGGAGAAGGAACGGATGAAAGTGCAGATTGCCGAGAAGATACAAACGCTGAATTATAAATGTATCGACATTGAGGATCCTCCGAAGAATCGATGAGGATTGAACACGTGTGCATTGCACCTTCATTGATGAAGGTCTGACACGCGCCGCCGCATCCTCGGCGTTGAGCGTATCGCAAAACAATCCGCTTGCCTAACCGGGAGGGGCCCCTGTAATCCTTGTATGACACACGCTTAGCCCTCATTGGACGGCGCTTCACATTCATACATGAGGTTAAACCCGAGGGGGTAGAGGAGGAATCCAAAGGAGGGGGAGGCGCTCCTCCCTCTCCTTTGGGGCCGGGAAAGACCAGAGAGGGCCCGGCCCGAGGGTCCTCTCTGGTCCCGTCCGGAAGGACAAAAAAATAATGGATCTGCAAGATCCCAAATCCGCAAGCGTCAGCGCGCAAATGGAATGTGCGGTGCAGTTCCAAAGAAGGGGTACGGATTGCCACGGGCTTCGCCCTCGCAATGACACATCATGTGTAGCGCGTGAAGCGGACATTCCCCCGGAAATGTTCGCGGGAATAACCGAACGGTCTCCCGTCTCCGGGTACCGCCCGGCGCGGCAGTTTGTTTGAATTTTAAAAGTCAAAGGATTTTTTAACGCCATGCGTATCCATATCTATGACACCACCCTCCGCGACGGGGAGCAGACCCCCGGGGTGCACTTCGGCGTCACGCAGAAGCTCGACATCGCGCGGCGCCTCGCGAAAACCGGCGTCGACGTCATCGAAGCCGGCTTCCCCGCGTCCTCCCCCGGCGACCGGGAGGCGGTCCGCGCCGTCTCCGAAGCCTCCGGGCGGGGCGAGCTCGGCGATACGGTCGTCTCCGCCCTCGCGAGGATGATCCCCGCCGATATCGACGCCGCCGCGGATGCCGTCTCCCCCGCGAAGCGCAAACGCCTCCATATCTTCATCGCGACGAGCGACATCCACCTCGAGAACAAGCTGCGGATCACGCGGGACGAATGCCTCGAAAGGATCCGGGCGTGCACCGCGTACGGGCGGGAGCTCGGCGCCTTCGACGAGATCGAATTCTCCGCCGAGGACGCGACGCGCTCCGACTTCGACTTCCTCTGCGAGGCCGTGCGGACCGCCGTCGAGGAGGGCGCGGGGATCGTCAACGTGCCGGACACCGTCGGCTATACGACGCCTGCCGAGTTTCAGGAGATCCTGATCCGCCTGCGCGGGCGCGTGCCGGGCGGGTGGCGCATGAGCGTGCACTGCCACAACGACCTCGGCATGGCGACCGCCAATTCCCTCGCCGCGGCGGAATGCGGGGCCGAGCAGATCGAATGCACCGTCAACGGCCTCGGCGAGCGCGCGGGCAACGCGGCGATGGAGGAGATCGTGATGGCGCTGAAGGTCCGCCGCGACGCGATCCGGTGTGACGGAGACGAGCTGACCTGCGGCATCGTGACGCGGGAGATCACCGAGACGAGCCGTCTGGTGGCGTCGCTCTCGGGCGTCCCGGTGCAGCCGAACAAGGCGGTCGTGGGCCAGAACGCCTTCGCGCACGCGTCCGGGATCCATCAGCACGGCGTAATGGCGGCGCGCGGGACGTACGAGATCATGAACCCGGAGGATCTGGGCCTGAACGCGAACACGATCGTGCTCGGGAAGCTGAGCGGGCGGCACGCGTTCGCCGACCGGGTTGCGCAGATGGGCTATTCGCTGGACACGGCGGGGATCGACGCGACGTTCGCGCGGTTCAAGGAGATCGCGGACAAGAAATCGGTCCTGACGGACGACGATCTGCGCGCGATCGTGGGCGAGTACCTCGATTCGCTCGAGGGGAAATACTATCTCGACACGTTCCAGATCCAGTCGGGGAACCACATTCGGGCGATGGCGCTGGTATCGCTCTCGGCGAAGGATCCGTCGGACCCGGCGAAGGAGCCCGAGGTCATCACGGAAGCGGCGCCCGGAGAGGGTCCGGTGGACGCGGCGTTCAACGCGGTGAACCGGATCGCGGGCGCGGACGGCGGTCGGGTGGAGCTGGTGTCCTACGGGATCACGGCGGTCACGGAGGGGACGGACGCCCTCGGCGAAGCGCGGGTGAAGATCACGGACACGGCGTCGGGGACGACGTACACGGGGCGCGGTGTGTCGACGGACGTCATCAAGGCGTCGATCAAGGCGTATCTCGGCGCGATCAACAAATGGGAGAGGATGAAGCGCTGAATGGAGCGGTCTGCCGCGGGCTGAATCCTTCATTCCGCTCTGCGCGCTGGCGCTTGCAGATATTACATATCCTCGCCGATCGCGAGGGTGGAGAAGAAGAAAACCCCTGCGGGGGTTTTCGGGATGCCCTGCGCGGGCGGCGCACAAGAGGCCTCCGGAGCCGGCCTCTTGTGAAT
>CACZSA010000021.1 GCA_902783705.1 uncultured Ruminococcus sp. | reverse complement strand
GCCCGAGGGTCCTCTCTGGTCCCGTCCGGAAGGACAAAAAAATAATGGATCTGCAAGATCCAAAATCCGCAAGCGCCAGCGCGCAAGACAAAACTTGATTGCAATCGCGAGCTTGCCGAAGGTGAGCTCGCCTTTTGCCCGCGGGGGCTCCCCGCCCGCAGGCAAAGTTTCATCCCCCATAATTCATAATTCCCCCTTGCATTCTCCCCCGATGTATGCTATAATAAAATGTTGTATGCCAATGAAAATCCTATCACGACGATAAAGGAGCGACCCTCATGCAGTGGACGTCAGTCAACGATCTCCGGGAGAAATTCCTCTCCTTCTTTGAATCGAAGGGGCATCTGCGCCTCCCTTCCTTCCCGCTTATCCCGCAGGGGGATAAATCCCTCTTGCTCATCAACTCCGGCATGGCCCCGATGAAGAAGTACTTTACCGGCGAGGTCGAACCGCCGAGACACCGCGTCTGCACCTGCCAGAAGTGCATCCGCACGCCCGACCTCGAGCGCGTGGGCCATACCGCCCGCCACGGCACCTTCTTCGAGATGCTCGGCAACTTCTCCTTCGGCGACTACTTCAAGAACGAGGCGATTCCGTGGGCGTGGGAATTCCTCACGAAGACCCTCGAGATCCCCGAGGACAAGCTCTATCCCTCCGTCTACGAAGAGGACGACGAGGCGTTCGAGCTCTGGAACAAGGTCATCGGCATCCCGGCGGAGCGCATCACCCGCCTCGGCAAGGAGGACAACTTCTGGGAACACGGCACCGGCCCCTGCGGCCCCTGCTCCGAGATCTATTTTGACCGCGGCGAAAAGTACGGCTGCGGCAAGCCCGACTGCAAGCCCGGCTGCGACTGCGACCGCTTCATGGAGATCTGGAACAACGTCTTCTCCCAGTTCAACAACATGGGCGACGGCACCTATACCGAGCTCGAACACAAGAACATCGACACGGGCATGGGCCTCGAGCGTCTCGCCTGTGTCATGCAGGGCGTCGACAACATGTTCGAGGTCGACGGCGTCCGCAAGATCCTCGACAAGGTCGTCGAGATCTCCGGCAAGCCCTACGGCGAGGACAAGGAGCGCGACATCTCCATCCGCGTCATCACCGACCACGTGCGCGGCGCGACCTTCATGATCTCCGACGGCGTCATCCCGTCGAACGAGGGCCGCGGCTACGTCCTCCGCCGGATCCTGCGCCGGGCCGCCCGTCACGGAAAGCTCCTCGGCATCGACCGTGAATTCCTCACGGACGTCTGCGACGTGGTGATCGCGGAGAACGTCGCGGGCTATCCCGAGCTCGGCGAAAAGGCCGCCTATATCAAGAAGGTCATGTCCATGGAAGAGGACCGCTTCAACGCCACGATCGACGCGGGCCTCGCCAAGCTCAACGAGCTGATCGCCTCCGCGAAGGCCGAGGGCAAGACCCTCCTCTCCGGCGACGACAGCTTCCGCCTCTACGACACCTACGGCTTCCCGGTCGACCTCACCCGCGAGATCGCCGAGGAAGCGGGCCTCGAGCTCGACGACGAACGCTTCGCCGAACTCATGAAGGAACAGCGCGAAAGAGCGCGCGCGGCCCGGGCCAACATCTCCGGATGGGCGGGCACGGACAAGACGGCGCTCGCGGATCTCCCGGCGACCGAATTCGTCGGCTATACCGAAACCGAGGCGGACGCGAAGGTCCTCGCGATCCTCACGGAAGAGGGCCCGGTCGAAGAGGTCTCCGAGGGCGAATGCATGATCGTGCTCGACAAGACCCCGTTCTACGCGGAATCCGGCGGACAGGCGGGCGACTGCGGCATCCTCACGGGCGAGCGTCTCCTCCTCACCGTGGAAGATACAAAGAAAACCGACGGCGTCTTCCTGCACCACGCGACCGTGCAGAACGGCGTCCTGAAAACGGGCGACACCGTGACGGCGAAGATCGACACGACCGTTCGCGACAACACCCGCCGCAACCACACGGCAGCGCACCTCATGCAGGCCGCGCTCCGCCGGATCCTCGGCACGCACGTCGAGCAGGCGGGTCAGCTCGTGAACGCCGACCGGATGCGCTTCGACTTCACGCACTTCGCTGCACTGACGGCGGAAGAGCTCCAGAACGTGGAATCCATGGTCAACGAGCAGATCCTCGCCGCCCTCCCGATAACGACGATCGAGACCGACATGGAGACGGCGAAGAAGGCGGGCGCGATGGCCCTGTTCGGCGAGAAATACGGCGCGGTCGTCCGCATGGTGAAGATGGGCGACTTCTCCACCGAGCTCTGCGGCGGTACGCACTGCGCGAACACGGCGAACGTCGGCCTCTTCAAGATCGTCTCGGAATCCTCCGTGGCGGCGGGCGTGCGCCGGATCGAAGCGGTGACCGGACGCGGCGTGCTCTCGCTCATCCACGAGCGCGACGCCCTGATCGGCGAGACGGCGAAGGCCCTCAAGGCCGGATCGGCGGCGGACATGCCCGTGCGCGCGGCGGCCCTGAACGGCGAAATCAGCCGTCAGAAGAAGGAGATCGAAGCCCTCAACCAGAAGATCGCGGCCTCCCGCGCGGACACCCTGCTCGCGGGCGCGAAGACGGTGAAGGGCGTGCGCCTGATCGCGGCGGACCTCGGGGAAACCGGGATGGATTCCGCGCGCGCGCTGTGTGACACGTTCAAGGACAAGTACGCGGACATGGTGGTCGTCCTCGCGGTGAAGAACGGCGAGCGGCTGAACTTCGTCGGCGCGGCGGGAGCGGATGCGGTCAAGGCGGGCGCCCATGCGGGCAAGCTCCTCGGCGCGGTCTCGGCGGTCACAGGCGGCAAGGGCGGCGGACGTCCCGACAGCGCGACCTCCGGCGGCCGGGATCTCGCGAAGGTCCCCGAAGCCCTCGAAGCGGCGGCGGGCATTCTCGAAGGGATGCTGAAATAAACCATAAGGTCGAAAAAAGCGGTTCGGAAACGAGCCGCTTTTTGTAATCGAAGAAGGAAGAATCCGTTCCGGTTTTCACAGGAATGATCGAAAACATCAACGTTCTCCGCATGAACGCTTCACTTCGTAAAGATCCTCGCCTCCATCCGGGTTGCGCCGACGCACCATGATCCCGAAAGCGATCATCTCGCGGCGCACCGTGCAATAGTCCTCATACCACGCACGGATCGCCTGGTCAACGTCAGATTCCGGGTAGACACAACCCGGCTTGAATGCTTCAGCCATGAAACGCAGTACCACTTCGCGTTTTTTCCGCTGGGTCGGAAGCTGTTTCAGCCGTCCGTTCTCAAAGAACGCCGCGAGTACCGCTGCCCGGTATTTCGTGTCGTCGTCCGGCGGGGGCGTCTCCCCGATCAGGTCGGCAAGCGTTTGGTCGAAAACCGCTCTGTCGACTGTGTAAATCCGATAAAACTGCGTGCGGCGGCAAGTTACGAGCCGGGCTGCCTCCAGCTTTTTCAGATGAAAGCTCACCGTCGCCGAGGTCAGCGACAGCCGGCTCGCGAGAAGCTCAACATAGGACTCGCCCTCCGCAAGCAGGATGCGCAGGATCGCGAGACGGGATTCGTCCCCGAGGGCTTTGAAAACGGCGACCGCCGCGTTCTCATTCTCCATCGGCGCACGCCCCGTCTTCATCGTCCCGCCACGGCTCGTCCTCGTAGGTCCACTGTTCAAAGGGGTGTGTTCCCCTCTCCCGCCACCACGCAAGCCACTCCCGGAGGACGGTGTACAGAGTCCCGAGTACGATCCGGCTCTCAAAGACCTGATCCGCACACCCGGATTCGATCCCGGCACGCAGCTTGGCAAGGTGCTGATCGATAAAAGCCTGATGGAGAAAAGCCGTCGTCTCAGCGAACTGGATCCATGCGCTTTTTTCGTCTTCCGTCAGCGCGGCGTATTCCGGCGTGTCGGGTTCCGAGATGCCGAACCGCCCAAAAATACTCTTCCGGACAAGGCTCTGCTGCTTCATCGGCACCCGGTTGTAGTTGAAGCAGATGAACGTCCGCGTGAGCTTTGCCATATTCAGCTGAATGGACAGCGCGCGCTTTTCGAGCTTTTTCTCCTTCGGCATGGATTTCAGGGCAGTTTCATATTCGCCGATGTACCGCTCCGCGATTCCGCACAAACTGTCCCGTACCGCGCAGGTGACGGGATAGGCCGCCTGATCTTCGGGCGTGTAATTGCGATCTTTTTTCTGAATGCTCATGGGAACACCTCCTTGCTTTCACAGTATTATTATAACCATCTAAACACTTTATGTCAAGGGGTGTTTAGAATTTTATCTAAATAATTTTGCGCGCGGCATTCCGCAGCCATGCCCCGCCCTCATCCCGCCGTGCATCATAGGATTTCTTTCATTTTTCCCCGGGAACTTTTTCGTATCCCGCGGCGTCTAACCGACAGAGTGCCCGGCAGAGTGCCCGGCAGAATGCCAGGCAGAATCCCGGGCAAGAATGCCGGGCAAAATACCAAGCAAAATGCCGGGCAGAATGCCCCGAAAGGAGTTCTTTCATGAAAAACAGAAAAATGATCCCGCTCCTCTGCGCCCTCCTCGCGCTTGTCCTCATGAGCGCCGCGTGCCGGAAATCCGCCCCGGTGCCCGGGGATCCGACGGGTCCCGGCGCGTCCGCACAGATCGAGCCGTCCGATCCGGAAAACCCGGGTGTGCCGCAGGAGCCGCAGGAGCCGGACATCCCTTCCTATCGCCCCGGACCGGAGGAGATCCCCTTCTCCGCGCAGATGATCCGCACGAACGGCTGGCATGACGACGCGGTCTATCCCCGTCTCACCTTCATCGGCAGCACCGACGCCCTGAACCGCTACTTCGAGGAGAATCAGGACGACTACGACTTCTCCCACCGCGACACCGTCTATTCGGACATGACGATCGGCTTTGCCGACGCCGTCGCGGGCTATGACGAGGCGTTCTTCGCCGATCACGCGCTCCTCCTCGTGCTGCTCGAAGAGGGCAGCGGATCGGTCCGCCATGAGGTCGCCTCCGTCACGAGAGAGGCCTCCGGAACCTCCGCCGAAGTCACCGTCGAGATCACCCGCTTCGTCCCCGAGGTCGGCACCGACGACATGGCGGAATGGCATGCCGTGATCGAGGTCCCGCGCACCGTGGAGGAGACCGACGCGTTTGTCGTGAAAATGAAATAAAAAACGGTCGTGCGGCTGTACGTCAAATACAGCTTCACGACCGTTTCTGTTCGGAAATCCGTGTCTCACTCCGCGTCCAGCATCCCGTCGAGCGTCTCCCGGATCGTCGCGGCATCGCAGACACCTTTCACCGAAGCTGTGAGATTGCCCATCGCGTCGAAGAAGAATGTCTCCGGCGGGGAGGTCACGTTGAACGTCACCACGCCCGATTTGTCGATGTACAGCGGGAGCCCGTACCCCCCGAGCGCGATCCGCGCCTTCTTCTCCGAATCCTTCCCCGCCTTCCCGACGTTGATCGGCAGGATCGCCGCGCGGCCCTCGTATTCCGCCATGACCGCCTCGACTTCCCGGAGCTGATCCCGCCCGGACGACGACCAGCTCGCCCAGAAGATCACCGCCGCCGGACGTCCCGCGTATTCGCCGAGGGTGTGCGTCACGCCCGTCACCGGGTTCCCGTCCGCGTCCACCGTCTCGCCTTCCGCAAAGACTTCCCTGAACGTGAAATCGTTGTCCGCCGCATATCCCTCCGGCAGCTCGACCGGCGCGGGGACCTCCACCACCTGCGCGGGCGGTGCGAGACGGATCGACAACAGCACCACGGCGGCGGTGAGCACGAGGAGAACAGCAAGCAGCAAGAGGCGGGTCTTCATGACGGGCACCGTCCTTTGAATGAAGAATGAAGAATGAAGAATGATGGATTGCAAGTATCGGATAACCGTCGGCTCCGATTCTTTGGTCCGAACCGCACGAATACCGCGTGACTCGGATCGCTTCATGGACGATAACTGCCCGTGCGCCGAAGCCTTTGCCCCCATCCAATAAAAGTTTTTGAAGAGGGGGGCGCGGGGGGAGGAAACTTTTTCCCAAAAAGTTCCTCCCCCCGCAAAACTCACCCCTTCGCTTTCTTCGCGTCGAGCTTGGCCTGCTGGCGGGGCGGGATGGGCTTTTCGGAGATCTCGCCGGCGCGTTCGAGCGCGATCCGGGTCATGAGCGGTCCGATGAGCTCATAGACGAGGACGGCGAAGAGGGCGATATTGCGGATGACGACGCCCGTCGGTCCGAGGGACATGGCGGTCAGGGACATGCCGAGGGAGACGCCCGCCTGCGGGAGAAGCGTGATCCCGAGGTACTTCTGGATCTGCGGCTCGCAGTGGGTCATGTGCGCCGCGAACTTCGCGCCCTCGATCTTGCCGAGCGAGCGGAAGAGGATGTACACGACGCCCACGAGGATGATCGCCCAGTCATGGAAGACGGCGAACTCCAGCCCCGCGCCGGAGAGGACGAAGAAGAGCACCATGATCGACCCGGACCAGCGGTCCATGAGGTCCATCAGCTCCGCCGAGAACGCGCAGAGGTTGCAGAACACCGTGCCCATCATCATGCACACGAGCAGGGACGAGAAGCCGAGCGTCACGGGGCCGATCTTCACCTCGATCATCGACAGCGCGACCGCGAGGAACACGAAGGTCACCGAAATGCTCATGCGCTTCGAGCGGGACAGGAAGAACTGCTCCGCGAAATGGAAGAGATAGCCGAGGAGCGAGCCCAGCGCAAGGGAGGCGACCACCTCCACGAGCGGGTTCACGATCACCGAGACGAGGTCCACCGTGCCGTGCTCCAGCGCCTTCGCGATCCCGAAGGACACCGCGAAGACCACAAGGCCCACCACGTCGTCGAGCGCGACGATGGGGAGCAGGAGCCGCGTCAGAGGGCCGTCCGCCTTGTACTGCTTCACGACCATGAGAGTCGCCGCGGGAGCCGTCGCCGTCGCGATCGCACCCAGCGTGATCGCCGCGGAGAGCGGGAAGCGGTCGGGCATCAGAAAGTGCACGACGGAGAGCGCGATGTCCACGAAGATCGTCGCCGCGAGCGCCTGAAACACGGCGATCGTCACGACCTTCTTGCCCATGTGGCGCAGATCCTCGAGCCGGAACTCGCTGCCCATCGCGAACGCAATGAAGCCGAGCGCGGCGTCGGAGATGATGTTGTAGCGCGCCACGTCTTCCGACGAGACGAAGCCGATCCCGGCGACGCCCAGACGTCCGAGAACGTAGGGTCCGATGAGGATCCCCGCGACGAGATAGGCCGTCACGGCGGGGAGATTCCAGATTTTCGTAAGCCGGGACATCAGAAGCCCGGCGAGCATGGCGATGGATAAAGCGAGCAAGGTTTGCATACGATCAATACCTCATAAAAATTCCCCGCGCCCCGCGGAAAGCACCTCCCCGGAGCACGGACACGGCGGCATTGCCGCGTGATTCATTATACTCCCTTTCCCCGGGCAATACAAGAGATATTCCCACCAAAAATCGGCTCCACCGAGGGGGAAAAACAAACAGATTGCTTTATGTAAATACCATTTTGTCTGCGCGCTGGCGCTTGCGGGCGGGGAGCCCCCGCGGGCAAAAGGCGAGCTCACCTTCGGCAAGCTCGCGGTTGCAATCACGTTTTGCTTGCGCGCTTACGCTTGCGGATATTACATATTCTCGCCGATCGCGAGGGAGGAGAAGAAGAAAACCCCTGCGGGGGTTTTCGGGATGCCCTGCGCGGGCGGCGCACAAGAGGCCTCCGGAGCCGGCCTCTTGTGAAT
>CACZSA010000020.1 GCA_902783705.1 uncultured Ruminococcus sp. | reverse complement strand
GACCGGGAAGCCCGCCTCCGCGATGTCGAGGGCCGTCTGGATCCCCGCGATGCCGCCGCCGATGACGAGGGCGCGCTTGGTGACCGGACTCTCCCCCGCGGTGAGGGGCGTGTTGAGGAGGACCTTCGCGATGGCGGCGCGGCCGAGGATGATGGCCTTTTCCGTCGCCTCTTCTTTATTCTTATGGATCCAGGAGCACTGCTCGCGGATGTTCGCGATCTCGACCATGTAGGGGTTCAGCCCCGCCTGCGCCGCCGCCTTGCGGAAGGTGTTCTCGTGCATGCGCGGGGAGCAGGAGCAGATCACGACGCCGTCGAGGTGATGCTCGCGGATCGCGTCCTTCACCATGTTCTGACCGGATTCGGAGCACATGTAGGGGTAGTCCGCCGAGACGACCACGGACGGCTCACGCCCGAGCGTCTCCGCCACGGCCTTCACATCCACGGTCGCCGCGATGTTCGTGCCGCAGTGACAGACAAACACACCGATTTTCTGCATAAAATCTCCTCCTCCTCTCTCACTTCGCGAATTTCCGCAGGGCCGTCACGAGCGCCTGTCCGGGGAGATCGTCGTCGAGCTGCGCCGGGATGTCGTCGGGTTTGAAATAATTCATGCCCTTTTGGCGCACCGCCTCCAGCCGCACGGCCTCGATCACCTTCGCCGGTTCCACGCCGCGCGGACAGCGTTCCACGCACGCAAAGCACGTCAGGCATTCGTAGACCGACGGCGAGGCCATCAGCCGCTCCACGTCGCCCCGCTCGACCATATAGACGAACTGGTGCGGGTGGTATTCCATCGAACCGTAATTCGGGCACGTCGCGGAGCATTTTCCGCAGCGCATGCATTTCTGCACCGCCGCACCGCTCATGCGCACGATGCGGTCCTTGTAGTCTTTGTTCATGCGCGCCTCCTCATTCTCCGCCGAGTCCCAGCGCGTCGGCGAGGACTTCGGTGAAATAGCGGACCGGGATCGGCTCGTCCGTGTTCTTCGTCAGGTTGTAGAGGCAGAGCGGACAGGCCGTGATCATGAAGTCCGCGCCAAACTCCGCCGCGCTTTCCTTCACGGCGTTGCTCCGCTTCCGCGCCGCCTCCCGGTCGGAGAGCGTGAGGTACCCGCCGCAGCACTCGTTCCGCATCGGATAGACGACCGGCTCGGCCCCGAGCGCGCGGAGGAAGTCCTCCATGATCTTCGGGTTCTCCGGATCGTCAAACGCGAGGACGGAGGACGGCCGGAGCAGGAGACATCCGTAATACGCAGCGATCTTCTTCCCCGTGAGGGGTCTCACGACCCGCTTTTTCAGCTCGTCGAACCCGATCTCGTCCCGGAGCAGTTCGAGGTAGTGCACGACCGCGCCCTCTCCGTGGTATTCCGGCGCGCCGCCGAGGTAGTTGTTGACCTTGAGATCGAAGTCGGGATTCGTTTCAAACTCGTGATTCGTCTGTTTCAGGACGTTGTAGCAGGCCGAGCAGACCGTGACGACGCGACCGTCCCCGATCTCCCGCCCGGCAGCGAGCGCGCGCACGGAGGCAAGCTTCGTCGCGATCTCGTCCTTCGCCGAGGTGTACGCCCCGCCGCAGCACTGCCATTCGGGGATCTCTTCAAACTCGATCCCGAGCATCCGTGCCGTCTCCCGCGCGGTCCTGTCCAGCTCCCGCGCCCGGTTTTTCAGCGTGCACCCGGGATAGTATGCGATTTTCATGGTTGTATCTCCGTATGTGATGTTGAGATTGTGCGGCTCATTCCCCCGCCATCTCTTCGGGACGGAAGACCTCGTCGAATTTCTCCGCCGTGAGGAAGCCGAGCGCGACGCAGGCCTCCTTCAGCGAGATATTGTCGTGATAGGCCTTCTTCGCGGTCTTCGCGGCGTTCTCGTAGCCGATGTAGGGGTTCAGCGCGGTGACGAGCATGAGGGAATTGTAGAGGTTCGCCTTCATCTTATCCTCCTTCGCGCGGATGCCGACGGCGCACCGGTCGTTGAACGAGCGGATCGCCTCGCCGAGGAGCCGGACGGACTGGAGGAAATTGTACGCGCAGACGGGCATGAACACGTTGAGCTCGAAATTGCCCTGCGACGCCGCCATGGAGACCGCCACGTCGTTGCCCATGACCTGCACGGCGACCATCGTGACCGCCTCGCACTGCGTGGGGTTGACCTTGCCGGGCATGATCGAGGAGCCGGGCTCGTTCTCGGGGATCGTGATCTCGCCGAGGCCGAGGCGCGGACCGGACGCCAGCCAGCGCACGTCGTTCGCGATCTTCATCATGTCGCACGCGAGGGCCTTCACCGCCCCGTGCGCGAAGACGATCTCATCCTTCGAGGTGAGCGCGTGGAACTTGTTCTCCGCCGTGACGAAATGCCGCCCGGTGATCTTCGAGATCTCCTCGGCGACGCGCACGTCGAACCCCTTCGGCGCGTTCAGTCCCGTTCCGACCGCGGTCCCGCCGAGGGCGAGAGAACGCAGAGGCTTGAGGGAGCGCCAGAGCAGGTCGACGTCCGCCTCGAGGGAGGACCGCCAGCCGGAGATCTCCTGCGAGAAGCGGATCGGCGTCGCGTCCTGCAGATGCGTGCGCCCGGACTTGACGATGCCCTCGTGCAGCTTCTCGAGCTTGCGGAAGGTCGTGATGAGGGTGTTCACCGCCGGGAGAAGCGTCTCCTCCACGGCCAGCACCGCCGCGATGTGCATGGCGGTCGGATAGGTGTCGTTCGACGACTGGGACATGTTCACGTCGTCGTTCGGATGCAGGAGTTTTCTCCCCGCGATCTCGTTGCCGCGGTTCGCGATGACCTCGTTCGCGTTCATGTTCGACTGCGTGCCGGAGCCCGTCTGCCAGACGACGAGCGGGAAATGCGCGTCGAGCCTGCCCTCTCGGACCTCCAGGGCGGCCTGCGCGATCGCCGCGCGCTTTTCCTCGGTCATCTTCTCGGGCCGCAGGGCGTGATTGGCCTCCGCCGCCGCGCCTTTCAGGATGCCGAACGCGCGGATGATCTCGGCGGGCATGGTCTCGATGCCGACGCCGATCGGGAAGTTCTCGTGGCTTCTCTCGGTCTGCGCGCCCCAGTACTTATCGGCGGGGACCTTCACCTCGCCCATGGAATCGTGTTCGATGCGGTATTCTGTCATGTTCTCTCTCCTCTGTTCTTCTCAGATGGTCAGGCCTTCGATCACGGCACGGAGGTTCTCCGCGCTCTTGTGCAGCAGCGCCTGCTCCTCCGCGTTCAGCGGGACGATGAGCTTGCCGCGCAGTCCGTCCCTCCCCACGATGTTGAGGGTCGAGAGGCAGACGTCGTCGAGGCCGTATTCGCCGTGCATCATGGACGAGAGGGTCAGGGTGGTGTCCATGCCGGCGACGAGGCACTTGCAGATATGGCAGGTCGAGAGCGCGATGGCGTAGTAGGTCGCGCCCTTGCGCTGGATCACGCGCCCGCCGGATTTCTTGATATAGGTCTCCATCTCCGCGTGGTCGATCGGCGCATAGAGATTGTCCTTCGAGTTGACGGCGTTGTGGTAGTCGTCGACCGGGACGTTCGAGATGTTCGCGACGGACCACGGCACGAACGAGGTATCGCCGTGCTCGCCGAAGACGTAGGCGTGTACGTTCTGCTGGTTGATGCTGTAATACTCCGAAATGCGCGCGCGGAGGCGGGAGGTGTCGAGGATCGTGCCCGTGCCGATAATCTTGTTCTCCGGCAGCTCGGAATAGCGGCAGAAGACGTAGGTCAGGATGTCGACCGGGTTCGAGACGATGATATAGGTCGCGTCCGGCGCGAAGGTCGTGATCTGCGGGATGATCGTCTTCACGATGTCGACGTTCGTCTGCGCGAGGTCGAGGCGGCTCTGCCCGGGCTTGCGCGCGACGCCGGAGGTGAGGATGACGATATCGGAATCGCAGGCGTCCCGGTACGTCCCGGCGTAGATGGTGACGGGCGAGCAGAACGGCGTGCCCTGCCGGATGTCGAGCGCTTCGCCGAGGGCCTTCTCGCCGTTGATGTCGATCATGACGATCTCGGAGGCCAGCCCCTGCACGGCCAGCGTGTACGCGATGGTGGAACCGACCGATCCGGCTCCGATGATGGTGATTTTGGTCATGGAATCATCCTCCGACGCGCCGATCAGACGGCGCAGATTTATCTATAATAATTATACCAAAAACTCGCGCGAATTGCAATCCCGCGGCGGTGTAATTCCGCTTCCTCACCTGCCGTTTTTTTGCGTATTCCGCGCGAAATTTCTGTACATTCTGATAAAAGAAGGGAGAGATCGTCACAGAACCTCTCCCTTTTCACAGATTTTCACGGATCTTCCCGTTTTATGCAGGGCCCCTGCATGAATATACCCGCACTCAGAGCCGCTCCTCGAGAATGTCCGCGATGCGCCGGCAGGCCTCGCCGTCCCCGTAGGGATTCGACGCCTTCGCCATGCGCTCGTATTCCGCCCGGTCCTCGAGCAGGAGCCTGAAGTTCTCGTAGATCGTCTCCTCGTCCGTCCCGACCAGCTTGAGCGTGCCCGCCGCGATGCCCTCGGGACGCTCGGTCGTGTCGCGCATGACGAGCACGGGCTTGCCGAGGGAGGGGGCCTCCTCCTGGATCCCGCCGCTGTCCGTGAGGATCATGTAGCTCCGTGCCATGAAGTTGTGGAAGTCGAGCACCTCGAGCGGCTCGATGATCCGGATCCGGTCGCAGCCGCCGAGCTCCTCCCGCGCCGCCTCGCGCACGACGGGATTCATGTGGATCGGATAGACCGCCACGACGTCCGGATGCTCGTCGATGATGCGCCGGATCGCGCGGAACATGTGGTGCATCGGCTCGCCGAGGTTCTCCCGCCGGTGCGCCGTCAGCACGATCAGGCGGCGGTCCTTCGCCCAGTCGAGCACGGGATGGCTGTACTCCGCCCGCACGGTCGTTTTGAGCGCGTCGATCGCCGTGTTGCCGGTCACCCAGATCTTCCCGGGGTCCTTCCCCTCCCGGAGGAGGTTGTCCCGCGCCGTCTCTGTCGGGGCGAAATTGAACCGCGAGACGATCGAGACCGCCTGCCGGTTGAACTCCTCGGGATAGGGCGAATCGATGTTGTAGGTGCGGAGTCCCGCCTCGACGTGCCCGACCGGGATCTGCATATAGAAGCAGGCGAGGGCCGTCGCGAAGGTCGTGGACGTGTCGCCGTGGACGAGGACGACGTCGGGCTTCACCTCCTCGAGGACCGCGCGGATCCGCTCGAGGATGTTCACCGTCACGTCGAAGAGCGTCTGCTTCTCCTTCATGATCGAGAGGTCGTAGTCCGGCACCACGCCGAACGCGTCGAGCACCTGATCGAGCATCTGCCGGTGCTGGCCCGTCACGCAGAGGATGGTTTCGAGGTTTTCGCGCCGCTTCAGCTCCAGCACGAGCGGGCACATCTTGATCGCCTCCGGGCGGGTCCCGAAGACCGTCATCACTTTTTTCTTCATATAAGAGCACACTCACAGTCGTTATGTTGACCCCTCCATTATACAGGGTTTTCCGGCCTTTGTCAAGGGGGCACCCGTCTCCGGCGTCCGGGCGCATTACCCGATGTTTACGGTTTTTTTCAAAAAAATCTCCGAAACCTCTTGACAACCCCGGGGGCTTGTGATATAATATGCGTGCTTTCGGGGGCGTAGCTCAGCTGGTTAGAGCGTCTGCGTGACATGCAGAAGGTCATAGGTCCGATTCCTACCGTCCCCATGCGCAT
>CACZSA010000019.1 GCA_902783705.1 uncultured Ruminococcus sp. | reverse complement strand
TCCCCGAACACCCCGGCGGACCGCTTTGTATCGGGCTACGGCAAGTGCATCGAATACGCGAAGAGCCTCGGTTCGCGCGTGTTCCTCTGCAATCTTGTTCCCCTCGACGCCGGGCGGTACATCGAATGGATCTCCCGGAACCTGTCGAAGGAAAACATTCTCTCCTGGCTCGGCGATACGAGCATGCTCTACCGCTGGCAGGAGTATTACAATCGGACCGCGGAGCAGATCGCGGCGAAATACGGATGCCCCCTGATCGACATCCGCTCGCCATTCCTGCTCTCGCACAGCTATTCCGGTCTTCTCTCCCCCGACGGCATCCACCCCACCGTGGAGGGCCACCGGGTGATCGACCGGCTCATTGCGGAGGCAGTCGTATGAAACGGACAAATTCCATGCAGATCTATGAACACAGCCGCGCGCCCGTGACGGTGATCCCGGCGGTGCTGCTCGTGCTGTTCTTCTTCCCCGTGATGCTCATCCGCGCGGCGGACAGAGCGGTGCGGAACTTCTGAGAATCTCTACCCCGAGAGGGTCTCCCGCGGCGAGGCCCTCTTTTTTGCGCAAATGCCATAAAACACCCGCGCAGAGCCGATCTTCCGATGTGCCGGAAAACCGTCCCGCGCGGGTGTTCTTGTTCATTATTCCCGGACAATCACCGGAAGGTCAGCCGGAGGGATTTGTTTTCCTTCGCCGTGTCGTCCAGCATGTGCAGAAACGCCTCGCCGTACCGTCCGAGTGTCCGCAGAAGGGTTTCCGTCCCTTCGATCTCCAGCGTCAGCGGCTGTGCCGCGAGCAGATCGCCGAGGACGTCGTGCAGCGCATCCAGATTCCGTCCGAAGTAATCGGGGAGCTCGAGGTGCGCCTCCAGCGCGTCGTACAGCGTCTTCCGGTCCGTGACCGCCGCGCCGTTGAGAATGACATACCGCATGCTATTCCTCCCCGTATAAGAGCTCAAAGGACTCGTAATGGTCGTCCGTGTAGTAGATCAGGCCGTCGTTCGAGTAGACGATCCGCTTCGCGCCGCGGGACGATTTCCCGAGCGTTCCGATGTCGCATTCGTGGTATTCCCGGCCCTTCTTCTTCGGCAGGATCCCTTCGTAATTCCCGAAGTAGGATCCCCCGATGCACTTCCCGGGCGCATACCGCTCGAGCGATCCGCCCGTCCAGCCGAGCGCCTCCGCCTGCTTCTTCGTGATGTAGTTCGGCGGGAGCTTGCCGTAGGTGTGGATGTACAGGGCGACGTTCTCCTTGTCGTCGTAGGAGCCGTTTTCGTCGATTTTTGCAGGTTCCGGCTCCTGCACGGGTTCAGGTTCGGGTTCCGGCTCCGCGACGGGTTCCGGCTCGGGTTCCGGCTCTGCGATGGGTTCCGGTTCGGGTTCCGGTTTCGCGACAGGTTCCGGTTCGGGTTCCGGCTCCGGAACAACTTCCGGCTCCGGAACAACTTCCGGTTCTTCGACGGGTTCGGGGTCTGCGGCGGGTTCGGGGGGTTCCTCCTCGTCGGGCGTCGCGTAGATCACCAGTTCATCCGCAGCTTCGGACAGAGCGTCGTTCGCCTGGCTGACCGCGTAATTCAGCGCGTCCGAGATCACCGCCTCGCCGCACGACGAGAACGCGAGCGGCAGGAGGGTGAGCAGGGTCAGGAGCGCGAGCAGCCCGGCGGCGCCTCTCATGAATCTTTTCTTCATACCTCAACAACCTCCGTCATTCGGAGCGTTCTCCGGACGTCTCCGGCACCTCGATGGGATCGAGCAGGATCTCCGCCTCGACGTTCGTCAGCCCGTTCTCGCGCACCGTGCGCACATACTGCATGCCGTCGCTCTGGCCCGTATAGAATTTCAGGGTTTCCCCGAGCGGCGCTTCGGAGAGGAACGAGATCCCCATCGAGATCACGCGCTGCCCCGTCATCTCCGTGCCGAGAAAGCTGCACAGAATGTCCGGATAGCGCGTATTGTTCATGTGTCCGTTCATGTCGATGTCCGCGTATTCGGTCGTCCGCTCGCCGGTCAGCGTCAGCGGCACGTCCTCCGGGATGCGGAAGCGCGCGGGCAGATCGAGTTCGAGCATTTCGTCCTGCCCGTAGTGCATCTCGTATTCGTTCACGCGGTGGATCTTGCGGTCCGCGATGGAGCAGAGCGCCCAGACGGACACGCCCTCCGCGACGATCACGCCGTCCCGCAGGATCCGGTAGCAGCGGTTAAACTGCACGCCGCGGGACTCGCAGGCCCACGACTGGACCTCAATCCGGTCATGCGAATACAGCGGGCGGTAGGAGCTCACGCGGATGCGGCTGAGGACGAAGGACAGCCCGCGCTCCATCAGCTCCATGTACGAGGGCCCGTCGGCCTCCATCTGGCTGTTCGCCGCGTCCTGCATATAGCGCAGGAGGTTCGAGGCGGACACCACGTTGTTCCGGTCGACGTCGTTCGCGTTGACACGGTATTCTCCAGTCCATTTCATGGGAATCGTCTCCTTTGATCGGGTGAAAGAGAGGAGGGACCCGATCGAGTCCCTCCCCGGTGTGATATCTTACAGGGTGTTGGCGCTGCCGAGGACGTCCTTGATCTTGTGGGCGACCATCTTCTTGACTTCCGTGCGCGCGACGGAGAGATAGGTTCTCGGGTCGAACACGTCCGGCTGCTCGGAGAGGACGCGGCGGATACCGGCGGTCATCGCGAGACGGATATCGGAGTCGATGTTGATCTTGCAGACGGAGAGCGTCGCAGCCTTGCGCAGCTGTTCCTCCGGGATGCCGACCGCGTCCGGGAGCTTGCCGCCGAGGGCGTTGATTTCCTTGACGTATTCCTGCGGAACGGAGGACGCGCCGTGGAGAACGATCGGGAAGCCGGGCAGTCTCTTGCCGACCTCTTCGAGGATGTCAAAGCGGAGCGGCGGGGGAACGAGGATGCCGTCGGCGTTTCTCTTGCACTGCGCGGCGGTGAACTTGTACGCGCCGTGGCTGGTGCCGATCGCGATGGCGAGGGAGTCGACGCCCGTGCGGCTCACGAATTCCTCAACCTCTTCGGGACGGGTGTATGAGCTGTCTTCGGCGGAGACCTTGACGTCGTCCTCCACACCGGCCAGACGTCCGAGCTCGCCTTCGACGACGACGCCGTGCGCGTGCGCGTATTCGACGACCTTCGCGGTCAGGGCGATGTTGTCCTCGAAGCTGTGGTGGGAACCGTCGATCATAACGGAGGTGAAGCCGCCGTCGATGCAGGCCTTGCAGATTTCAAAATCCGCGCCGTGGTCGAGGTGCAGCGCGAGGTCGATGCCGGAATCGGCGATGGCGGCCTTCGCGAGGGCCATCAGGTATTCCTGCTTCGCGTACTTTCTCGCGCCGGCGGAAACCTGGAGGATAACCGGGGACTTCAGCTCGCCCGCGGCTTCGGTGATCGCCTGGATGATCTCCATGTTGTTGATATTGAACGCGCCGATGGCATAGTGCCCTTCGTACGCCTTCCGGAACATTTCGGTTGTCGTGACAAGTGCCATGATGTTTCTCCTGTGATTTATTGGAATGGAATTTCTAACTGAGTTATTGTACCGCAGAACGGCGGAAAAATCTATATCTCAGGCGAAAATAACCTGTGAATTCTTTATATCTTCGGGAGAATCCCCTTATGCGACAAACTGGAACACGCAGAATGCGGCATAAATCGCGAGGAGTGTGATCCCCTGCCAGCGCTTCATTTTTCCCGTGATGAGCGCGGGAATCGTGAGGATCCACATGACGACGAGCATCACCGGGACGTCGACGACGAGCGAGGCGTTCATCCCGGCGACCGTCTTGCCTGCGGGAAGAGAGAAGGGATTGAGCGTGATGGAGAGGCCGCTGACGAGCACAAGATTGAAGAGGTTCGCGCCGACGACGTTGCCGAGGGAGAGCGCGCCGTGCCCCTTCGCGAGGGACGTGATCGCGGTGACGAGCTCCGGCAGGGAGGTGCCGAGGGCGACGAAGGTGAGCGCGATGACGGATTCGGGGACGCCGAGGGCCTGTGCGATCTTCGTTCCGTTGTCAACGAGGAGGTCCGCGCCGATGGCAATGAGGGCCGCACCCGCGACAAGGAGGACGAGATCGAGCCAGAGGGGATGCGCGCGGACGGGTTCGACGGCTTTTTCGTCCGGATTCTTCCCTTCCGCGTCGGGCCCGTCATTTCCCGCCCCCGTGAGCCCCTGACGGACCGTGAGGATCATGTAGACCGCGAAGACGAGGAGCAGAACGATGCCGCTCCACCGCGCGAAGCCGCCGAAGAGATAGGCGTTGAGGATATAGAAGGCCGCCGCGATGAAGAAGAAGGTCACGGGCGTGCGGAAGGACTTGCGGTCGACCGGACCCGGATGGACGGCGAGGGTGAGCGCGGCGATGAGGGCGGTGTTGCAGATCACGGAGCCGATGGCGTTTCCGTACGCGATCTCACCGTGGCCCATGACGGCGGACGTCGCCGAGACCATGACCTCGGGGAGGGTGGTGCCGATGGACACGACGGTCGCGCCGACGATGATCTCCGGGATGTGGAAGCGCCGGGCGATCCCCGTTGCGCCGTCGACGAACCAGTCGCCGCCCTTGATGAGACAGAGCAGGCCGAGGAGGAAGAGGAGAACTGGAACGATCATGATGGTAGATGCTCCTTTGGAATGAGAAGTAAAAAGAATAAGTAAAAAGAAAGAAGAAGTGCGGCGGATCCGATTCGCGGATCGATCTATGGAAAAGGACGGCTTGTCCGGACGGTTCGCTTTATTTCAGCATGGCGCTGACGAAGATCTCGATGCCGATGGTGATGAGGATGAGGCCGCCGAGGATCGATGCCTTCCCGGCAAGGCGGGTGCCGAAGGTCTTGCCGAGCCGCAGGCCGCCCATGCAGATCACGAACGTGACGGCGGCAATGAGGAGCGACGCGGCGAGGGCCATGGGCCACTCATAGTCGGCGATCGTGAAGCCCACGGACAGCGCGTCGATCGAGGTCGCCACTCCCTGCAGAAGCAGTGCGCCGATGCCGAGACGTGCGGCTGAATCCGCTTTCCCGTCCTCCTCCGACCCGCTGTTTTTCCGCTCCCGGATGCCCTCGACGAGCATCTTGCCGCCGATCCAGCCGAGCAGAAGCAGCGCGATCCACGGGATGAACCGCTCGAGAGTCCCGAAGATCCGCACGACGCTGTGCACGAGCACCCATCCGGTCATCGGCATGAAGGCCTGAAAGCCCGCGAAGGTCCCCGCGATCGCCGCCATTCTCCTGCGGCGCATCCCCGGATCTCCGAGGCCGTTTGCGAGCGACACGGAAAACGCGTCCATCGCGAGTCCTACGCCGAGCAGCACGCTGTTCAGCACAAACACGAAGCTCCAAGTCAAAACCGGGTCCCCCCTTTCGCTGCGTATGTCCGCTGTGTTTTCCGGGGAAGAAAAAAGCGCATGACATCCCAGTCATGCACAGCCTCTCCCCGGGTTCGGGCAAATGAAAAGAGACTTCATGCTGGCATTCCAAACATGAGTCTCGCAGTTTAAAGCAAGCCAGACGACGAGCGCCGGGACTGTTGACTTGCTGCGCGGGATGCGCTTGCTACTCCCCCAAGTGTTCCTATTGTATCACGCCCGATCCGTTTTGTCAAGGGGACGGCGCGATTTTCGGCGGATTTCCGGGAAAACGGCACGCGCATCCCCGGCTCCCCCGTGCAAAAGCATAAAAAAGAACCGCAGGGACTGTCCTGCGGCTCTTCGGTTTGACAGGTATGTCAGGCGTTCTCGATCGGAGCATCCGCCGCGATGGCCTTGACGCATTCCGCAACGGCGACCACTTCGCCGACGGTCTTGTAGCCGACGCCGCCCGTCGCGACGATCTGACCGTTGCCGGCCTTCAGACGATAGCGGAAGTCGCCCGCCTTGTCCGCGTAGACCTCGAACTTCGGGTGCTTCTTGGTCTCGTACCCTTCGACGGTCTGGTTTTCGATTTCGCCGCCGGAGCACTTTCTGACACTCTCGATGCCGTTCTTGCAGGCGGCTTCGGTCGAATAGACTTCGGACGTAGCGACGGTTGCGCCTTCATCGTTCTTCAGATCGAACTTGAAGCCGGTAGGGGTCTGCTTGAAAATGAATTTTCCCATAGTTCCCTCCAAATATGTTTGGTATTGGGCCGATTTTCCGATACATCATTATAACACGGAAAAGGGAGAAATGCAAGCGGAAATTTAGTGAAATTGAGGAGAAATGCAAGAATTTGCGCTCAATCCGGCGATTTTTGAGAAAAAATGCGGATGGAGGGATCAGGAATCAGCGATTTTCTTCTCGATCGTGAGGCAGGAGGAGGTGAGGAGCCGTTCGATTCTGCCGCAGAGATTGCGGTAGGTCTTGAACGTGTCCTCATCAATCAAGCTGGTATTCCATAAGAGTTTCAGCCAGCTTTCCGATTCCACGCATTCCTTGCGCGCAATCTTGAATTTGGACAGCATATCCGGCAGACTTTGCGTAAACTGCGCCTCCGAGATATTGGCGAAAACGCTCGACGACGATCGGCGGAGCTGGTTGACCGCGTTTGCGTTTCCCCGAATGCTTCTGCAAAGAATCTCGCATTTTGTCGCAAGCTCTTCGGAGTAATCAAGCAAATAATTCTTCGCCATGGTCCCGTCGTTCCTCCTCTCGTTCCCAATCACGCCGAAGGCGTGTATGTAATCCGCACGAAGTGGGGCATGAAATCACGGCGTCAGCCGTGCATGGAATCAAGCCGCCGGATGCCATACGCCTTCGGCGATTCCATACAACGCGCAGGCGCGTTGATTACATACCAATCCGCCTGGGGCGGCTTGGATAAAAAAACAGCAGCCGAGCTGCTGTTATTTAAGGCGACACCCAGAATCGAACTGGGGAATAAAGGTTTTGCAGACCTCTGCCTTACCGCTTGGCTATGTCGCCATCAAGCGTGGATATATTATACACGAAATGCGCCCCTTTGTCAAGGGGGAATCCGAAATTTTTTTGTCCTCGTGCCGATGGGTTTTGCACATGAAATCTTTAAATTTTTAGTAAATATAAGCCCGGAGTGCTTGACAATCCGACGCGCGGGGACTATAATGTCATTATATCTGAATGCGCTTTCCGGGCCTTCCGGGTCAACGTCACCCGATCCCGGATTCTTCGATTCTTCAAAATCCTCTGACTGAACAGAAAGGAACATCCCTCCGGGGATGCCGGAACAAAATGAAGAAAACGCTTGCCCTCCTCCTCGCCGCGCTTGCCACCGCTTCTTCCCTCCTCTTCACCGCCTGCTCCACCACGACGGACGAAAGCGAAGCCGGCGCGAATCTCGAAAAGAAAGCGACCGAAATCACCCTCACCGGATCCGGCGCGACCTGCGACTCCTCCTCCGTTTACGTGGGCGAGGACGGTAAAATCAACATCAACTCTGCCGGCACATACCTCATCACGGGTACCCTCGACGACGGCATGATCTATGTGGACTGCGTGGACGCGGGCGTCATCGACCTCGTTCTCAAGGGCGTGACCATCACGAACAACGACGGCGCGTGCATCTACATCCACAAGACGCAGGACGCGGTCATCACGCTCTATGAGGGCACCACGAACGTCCTCACCGACGGCTCCGTCTACACGTTCGAAAATCCCGAGGACACCGAGCCCGACGCCGCCCTCTTCTCGAAGGAAGACCTGACGATCAACGGTACCGGCACCCTCACCGTGAACGGCAACTATTCGAACGGCATCGTCTCCAAGGACGGCCTCAAGATCGACAACGGCACGATCAACGTCAACTCGGCCCGCCACGGCATCAAGGGCAAGGATTACCTCACCATCAACGGCGGCACGATCACCGTGAACGCCCTCCGCGACGGCATCAAGTCCACCAACTATGACTCCCAGCTCGTCGGCTACGTCGAAATCAACGGCGGTACCGTCAACATCACGAGCGAGGACGAAGCGGTCCAGGCTGTCTCCGCCATCAACTTCAACGGCGGCGAGGTCACCCTCGGCTCCACCAACAACGGCGTCAAGTGCGACGGCGCGATCAACTTCAACGGCGGCTCCGTCAGCATCGACGTCGAAGACAACGCCCTCAACGGCTTTGCCATCAACAAGAAGGAAGCCTGCACCGTCACCATCAGCGGCGTGCCTTATAACGGTTAAAGATATGGATATGCCGGGGGAGTGACTTTTTGCAAAAAGTCACTCCCCCGGACCCCCTCTTCAAAAAACTTTGGGAAGGGTCAAAGCTCCCCCAATCCTGTGCCGTGCGAAAACGCTGCAGAAGAGACTGATCAAAAAATGAAACGGACAGTACAAGATACGCTGTCCGTTTTCTTTATTCCAAACAAAAGAAAGCGGGAACCGGACCCTTGCAGATCCATTCCCGCGCTTTCTATATTGGGAGAACCTGTCCCCTTCCCCAAAAGTTTTGGAAGAGGGGGCGCGGGGGAGGAAACTTTTTTCAAAAAGTTCCTCCCCCGCATTTATTCCATTCAATCAGACTCAAAGTCCTCTCTTCACGTAATGCGTGTGAAGGAGTTCGTGTGCCTTGTGGGAATTGGGCTCGCCGAGGAATTCCTCGTAAACCTTCTTGATGATCGGGTTATCGTGGGACTTCCGGTATTCGAGCTTCTTCTCGTCGGCGTTGTAGAGGACAGCGGCGCGGACCTTCTTGAGGTCGACCTTGTTGCGGACATCCGCGGGCTGCGTGGGCTGACCGCCGCCGTTAACGCATCCGCCGGGGCAGGCCATGACTTCGATGAACTGCACGTCGTAGGTGCCGTCCTTGACGCCGTTGAGGAGCTTCTTCGCGTTGGCAGTGCCGGAAGCGACCGCAACCTTGAGCTCGAGATCGCCGATCTTATAAGCAGCGAACTTGAGGCCTTCGGTGCCGCGGACGTCGTCGAATTCGAGCTTCTCGAGCGGCTTGCCGGTGAGGACTTCCGACGCGGTACGGAGAGCAGCTTCCATAACGCCGCCGGTCGCGCCGAAGATCGCGCCTGCGCCGGAACCGATGTCGATCGGCTGGTCGAACTTTTCGTCCTCGAGAGACTTGAAGTCGATACCCGCCTGATTGATCATGCGGCCGAGCTCACGCGTGGTGATCGCCACGTCGACGCCGGGCATGCCGTCCACGGACTGACCGTCGCGGCCAACCTCGAACTTCTTCGCGGTGCACGGGATGGCGGAGACGAAGACGATATCCTTGGGATCGAGACCCATCTTCTCGGCGAAGTAGGTCTTGTAGATCGCGCCGAACATCTGCTGCGGGGACTTGCAGGTGGAGAGATTGTCCACGAATTCCGGGAAGTAGTGTTCGCAGTACTTGACCCATCCCGGGGAGCAGGAGGTCATCATCGGGAGCTTGCCGCCGTTCTGAACGCGGCCGATGAATTCGTACGCCTCTTCCATGATGGTGAGGTCGGCGGTGAAGTTCATGTCATAGACGCCGTCGAAGCCGAGCTTCTTGAGGGCGGAAACCATCTTGCCTTCGCAGTCGGTGCCGGGCTCGTAGCCGAAGCACTCGCCGATGGTCGCGCGGACGGAAGGAGCGGTGCAGATCGCCACATGCTTCGTGGGATCGGCGATGGCGTCGAGGACCTTCTGGGTGTCGTCCTTTTCATAGAGGGCGCCCACGGGACATGCCACGATGCACTGACCGCAGTTGATGCAGGAGGTCTCGGCGAGCGGCTTTTCGAACATGGTCGCGACCTTGGAGTCGAAACCGCGGTTCACGACGCGGATCGCGGAGATGCCCTGGAGCTTTTCGCAGGCAGCTACGCAGCGGCGGCAGAGAATGCACTTGTTGTTGTCGCGGATGATGGACGGGGAGGAGGCGTCGATGGGCTCGAGGTTCTCCTTCGGGGAGTACGCGAACTTGTTTTCATCGCACTTGTACTCCTGCGCCAGCTTCTGGAGCTCGCACGTGGTGGAGCGGATGCAGGAGAGGCACTTCTTCTCATGCGCGGACAGAACCAGCTCGAGGTTGGTCTTGCGGATCTGACGGATCTTCGGGGAGTTGGTGGTGATTTCCATGCCCTCGTTCACCGGGTAAACGCAGGCAGCCACCATGCCTCTCGCGCCCTTCACCTCGACGAGGCAGAGACGGCACGCGCCGATCTGGTTGACGTCCTTCAGGTAACAGAGCGTCGGGATGTCGATGTTCGCATATCTGCACGCTTCCAGAACGGT
>CACZSA010000018.1 GCA_902783705.1 uncultured Ruminococcus sp. | reverse complement strand
TCTCGTTCTGCGTCAGGTTCGCGATGCAGTCGTCGGAGTCGTAGTCCCCGTCGCCGTCGAGGTCGACCGAGGCCGTCTCGCAGAGGGCCTTGTAGGTGTCGAAGGTCCAGGTGTCGTTCGCGACGTAGGTGTAGGGCTTTTCAAGGCCGAAGTCCTCGATCAGCTGGAGGTTGATCATCGTGCACCAGGTCGCGTCGTTGTTCAGCGTGGAGAGGTCGCCCGAGAGCATGTAGTGCTGCTTCGCGATGCTCAGATCGTCGACCGAGCGCGCGTCCCACCAGTTCTTCGTCATGTCGAGGTATTCGACGTCGTCGAGCTTCACGAGGAAGCCCTTTTTCAGGAGCCCGCCCGCGAGGTTCAGCGGCGGCATCAGGACGTCGTAGGTCGTGTCGCCCGCGGTGACGGCGGCTTCGGCTTCGGCGGAGAAGCTGCCCGAGGACGGCGCGTATTCCTCAAAGAGGACGTTGTAGGTGTCGGAGACGTAGTCGTTGCGCTCGAACACCGCGTCGTTCAGGACCTCGCCCGTCATGCCCTCGGTCCAGATGCTCGATTCGTGCCAGTCGCTCCACGAGGCGTCCGCCTTCGTGAAGAACGTGAAGGTTCGACCGGCGAAATCACGCTCCGGCAGACCGGGATCAAAGGATTCGGTTGTCTCCTCCGGCTCGGCCTCGACGGCGGGCGCGGCGGGATCGGCGTCGGAGGCGGGCGTCTGCGCGTCGGTGTTGGTCTCGCCGCCCTCGCTGCACGCCGTGAACGCGGAGGCCGCAAGGAGCGCGCAGAGGAGCAGGCTGATGGTTTTCTTCATATTGGAACAGATACACCTCTTTCCCGGTTGATGATTGGATATTATAGCACAGAATTGTTGCATATTTGTGAATAATTATAAGGATTTGCTCACCGGTTGGAGAATTTGTCGGATTTCACAAGTTCATCGCATGCGGGTTGTGCAGAATAACAAATGATAAAACAAGGAATGATTTACGAATTATGAACGGCAGCCCTTCTCAGGCAAAGCCGCACGGCCCCTCGGCAGATCAAACGAGGAGTCCGGGCAATTCATAATTCTTCATTCTTCATTCTTAATTGTCAGACGCCCACCCGGTTGAGGCCGCGGCCCGTTTCGGCGAAGGATTTCAGGCTGGCCTCGAGGATGCCCATGAGCCGTGTCCGCGCTTCCTTCGAGGTCCACGCGCAGTGGGGCGTGATGATACAGTTCGGGGCTTTGAGGAGCGGATTTGCGGGATCGGCGGGCTCCTTCGCGAGGACGTCGAGGCCCGCGCCCGAGAGCTTGCCGGAGATGAGCGCGTCGGCGACGTCGGCCTCGTTCAGCACCGCGCCGCGCGAGGTATTGACGATCGCCGCGCCGTCCTTCATCTTCGCGATGAACGCGGCGTCGACCATCCCGCGCGTCTCGTCCGTCAGCGGGCAGTGGAAGGAGACAAAATCGCTCTCCCGGAGCAGCTCGTCCGGGGTCACGTAGCGGATCCCGTCCTCCTCGCCCTCCGTCTTCGACCGCCGCGTCGCGAGGACCCGCATGCCGAAGGCCTGGCAGATCTTCGCGAACCGCTTGCCGATCGCGCCGCAGCCGTAGACGCCCGCGGTCTTGCCGTCGAGCTCGGTGAAGCGTGCCGTCTCGTAATGGAAGCCCGGGATGCCCGTCCAATGCCCCTCGCGGACCATCGACGCGTAGGCCGGGAGATCGAACGCCAGCGCGAGGAGCAGCGAGGCGGCTGTCTGCGCGACGGAGGCGGTCGAATAGCCGGGGACGTTCACGACCTCGATCCCCCGCGCGCGGCAGGCGGCGACGTCGATCATGTCGTACCCCGTCCCGAGGGCCGAGACATAGCGCAGCTTCGGACAGGCGCCGAGCACCGCGGGTCCGATCTTCACGCGGTTGGTGAAGACGACCTCGGCGTCCCCGATCGCGGCGGGGGCTTCGGCGTCGGTGAGCTTGTCGTGAACTTCATAGGGGCCGAACTGAGCGAGCCATTCCCACGAGAGGTCGCCCGGATTGACGGCAAAACCGTCGGTGATGACTGTTTTCATTCAGAGGATCCTTTCTCCGTCGAAGGTGAAGACGCCGTAGCCCGTCCCGGTGACGCCGTCGTGCGCGGCGAGATAGTCCGCCATCGCGCGGCGCAGTCCGGTGTCCCGCGGGAGCGAAGCGGGATCATAGGAATCCCGGTGTCCGAAGACCCGCCAGAGATCCCCGGCAAACCTCCGGTCGTCCCGCGAGAGGATATGGAAGCAGTCCATGAACGCGCGGATGTTCGAGTCCTCGGGGAGGAAATCATAGTTCCCGGGCCAGAGGAGCCACGAATCGCACACGAAGAGTGCCGGACCGGACCGCATGAAATAGCGGTACGCGCGGCGGAAGGCGTCCTGCACGAGCGCGGGGTCAAGCGGTCCGTCCTCGGGGATGTGGATGTTGACGACGCGGTCGCCGGGGCGCGTGCAGAGTCCCGCGTGCTCGTAGGAATCTCCCTCGCGTCCGACGATGTGGAAGCGGATCTCGTGGAATTCGAGGCGTCCGAGGCGCACGATGCCCGCCGAGAGGAAGTTCGTGAACCAGCCCCATTCATAAAATCCGATGTGTCCCCGCTCGCGCAGGCAGGTCAGCCCCCAGACGCGCAGCTCGCGCATGGAGGCGATATACACCTCGTCATCGATCCCCTTGGCGCGGTAGGTCCCGTGCGCCCGGATGCCGAGCAGGATCCCGACGGCGAGCATTCCGAGATCGCGTTCGACGCCCGCCTTATCGCATAAGGCATACACCGAACGCGGATCGGGATCCTCCGTCAGTGCGTCGAGCTCGCGGGGATACTCCGCCTCCAACCGCCGGCAGAGAGGCGCCGCCGCCGCGCGGAAATCTACGGGCAGATCGATTTTATCGAAGAAGTCGTCGTATTCGCTGCGCATATCCGCACCTCGTCCTTCGTGAATTCATTTTTGATTATGCATTTGCCTTTCGCTTATCAGGCATTCGGCAATCACCGTTTCACTCTCGCATTGCCGCCCCAGACGCTCCAGACCTGTTCTTCATCCGCGGGCTGTGCGTAGTCGGTGAGGAAGGTCGTGGCGAGCGCGCCGGTGGCCCATCCGAACTGGACCCACTTCTCCGGCTCCCAGCCCTTCAGCATCGCGTAGAGCAGGCCGCCGACAAAGCCGTCGCCGCCGCCGATCCGGTCGAGGACGTGGATCTCGCGCGGCTCCGCGATGTGCCAGCCGTCCGGCGCCCAGAGGATCGCGCCCCAGAGATGCGTGTTCGCGTCCTTCACCTGCCGCAGAGTCGTCGCGAAGACCTCGGCGTTCGGGAATTTCTCCCGGGCGCACCCGATCATGCCCTTGAAGCTCTCGATTTTGGAGGAGAGATCCTTCCCTCCCGCCTCAGGGCCTTCGATGCCGAGCGCGAGCTGGAAGTCCTCTTCGTTCCCGACGAGGATGTCCGCGGCGGAGGCGATCTCGGTGAACGTGCGGCGGAGCTCCTCTTCTCTGCCCTTCCAGAAGGACGCGCGGTAGTTGAGGTCGAAGGAGACGAGGGTCCCGTATTTCTTCGCGGCGCGGGCGAGGGCGAGGCAGAATTCGCTCGTCTCCGGGGAGAGCGCGCCGATGAGGCCCGAGAGATGCAGGATCTGGACGCCCTCTTCGCCGAAGATGCGGTCGGTGTCGAAGTCCTTCACGTTGAGCGTCCGTCCGACCTCGCCGGCGCGGTCGTTCGCGACTCTCGGTCCGCGCGCGCCGTATCCGCTGTCGCCGATGTTGAACTGATGGCGGTAGCCCCACGGGCCGCCCTGATCGACCTCTGCGCCCTCGTAATCGATCCCGCGGGAACGGAGATTGCGCTTGATGAAGTCGGCGATCGGGCTGTCCTTCACGAACGTGGTGAGGACCTTGGTCTTCATGCCGAGGTAGGAGGCGATCGAGACGACGTTCGATTCCGCGCTCGTGGCCTGCATGAAGAAGGTGTCGGACGACTGGACGGGCTGACCGTTCATGGGGCAGATGCGGACGCCCATGGAGGTCGGCACGACGATGGCGTACTTGCAGTTTTCTCTCAGTTTCATGGCAAAAACCTCACTTTTGGAATGAATTACGAATTATGAATTATGAATGATGAATGGGTGTTCGGACGTGCGGCATAGTACCGATTTTGCGAGCGAATGCCGCGCATTCCCCCTCATCCGCCCCCAAGGGGGCACCTTCCCCGCGGTGGGGGAAGGCTCATGTTTGTGCAGCGTTCAAATGAATACAACGGTTTCAATATTCTATGATAATTGGTGACGGATGAGGGGGAGCGATCGGGCCGCTACCGCTCTCGTCTAAGCATTCTCAAACGTGATTGGTGACAGCTTCATAAATGATACGCGATCCTCTTATAAGCCTTCCCCCTCCGTGGGGAAGGTGTCACGAAGTGACGGATGAGGGGACCCCCGAAGGCATTTCAAAGGCCTCCCCGAAGGACCTTCGATCCCCTTAATCCTCAAACTTCGCGAGCATCTTGTCGAGGGTCTTCTGGACCAGCTTGCCGCTCTTCGCCCATTTCGACGCGACGTCGCGGTCGTGGTTCATCGTCATGTAGATGAGCGTGTTCGCGAAGTCGCCCGGGTCGTAGATCTGCCCGAGGTCGTAGATGCGGCTCGAGAAGATCGTGTCCATCATGTCCCGGCTCTCCTGGTCGCGC
>CACZSA010000017.1 GCA_902783705.1 uncultured Ruminococcus sp. | reverse complement strand
GGCCTTGGCGATCTTCACGGGGTCTTCCTTCCCCATGTCGAAGACCGGGACCTCCACCTGCGCGCCGACGACCTTGAGCTGGTCGATGGCGGCGGGACGGTAGACGTCGCAGGCCACGAGGAGGGGACGCTTGCCCTGCCTGCGGTACATGCCGGCGAGCTTGGCGGCGTGGGTGGTCTTGCCGGAGCCCTGCAGACCCACCATCATGACGACGGTCGGCGGCTTCGGGCTGATGACGAGCTTGCTGTTGGCCTCGCCCATGAGGCGGATCAGCTCCTCGTGGACGATCTTGATGATCTGCTGGCCGGGAAGGAGGCTTTCCATCACTTCGCTGCCGACCGCGCGCTCGGTGACGGTCTTCACGAAGTCGCGCACGACCTTGAAGTTCACGTCCGCTTCGAGCAGGGCGAGCTTGACCTCGCGCATCCCTTCGCGCACGTCCGCTTCGGTGAGCTTGCCCTTGTTGCGGAACTTGCGGAAGGCGTTGTTGAGTTTTTCGGACAGGCTGTCGAACATGTTTACTCCTTCGTGGGGTTTGGCTGTCGGAGAGCGGCGAGGCGGAGGGCGGCTTCCCGGATCTGATCGGCGGCGTCCCTGTCCGTCGTCTCTTCCGCGAGGGCGGCGAGGGTTCCCGCGATCTCGGAGACGGTCTCGGTCATCGACACGAGGGAGAGCGTCTCTTCCAGGGTGTGAAGCTCGTCCTCGGCCTTCTTGATCCCGTCCCGGACGCCCTGGCGCGAGAGCCCGGTGAGCTCCGCGATCTCGGAGAGGGAATAGTCCTCGTTGTAGTAATAATCGAGCAGCTCCCGCTTCCGTTCCGTGAGGAGCGCGCCGTACGCGTCAAGGAGAAGCGGAAAGCGCATGTCTTTCACAAATATATCGATCACCGCGCCATACTGTAAAGTGTTTTGCTTTACACATTATACCACCCGAAGACGCCGTTGTCAAGGGGATCGGACATTTTCTCAGCTTTCGCCAAGAAAAAAACGCCTCCCGGCCCGCTTTTGGGCAGATCGACGGCTCCGTGCCCGATCGCGCTTGACAGGACGGCGGATTTCGGCTATAATACGGATGAGCGCCGGAGAGGATCCGGCAGAAAACGAGATCATCGGAGGGCAGAATCCATGCGAAACGGTCAACCCTACCTCGATACGGAAGGACGCGTCATCCACGCCCACGGAGGCTGGATGCTCGATCATGGCGGCTACACCTACTGGTACGGCGAGGACCGGCGGGACAACCACTATGTCGCGGTCTACCGCTCGGCGGACCGGAAGAACTGGGAATTCCGCGGGCATATCCTCTCGACGGACACCCCTTATGAGGAGACGTCGGGACGCTTCGATCCGCGCCTCTCGTGGGAGCGGGACGGCGTGCGGCGAAAGGTCAACATCGAACGCCCGAAGGTCCTTTACAACGAGAAGACAAAGCGGTTCGTCCTCTGGGCGCACTACGAGAACGGCGAGAACTACCGCGAGGCCCGGGCTTGCGTCGCCTCCTCGGATCAGCCGGACCGGGATTTCGTCTATCACGGCTCCTTCAATCCGTTCGGCGAGATGTCGCGGGACTGCACGGTGCACACGGATTCGGCGGGCGACACCTATTTCGTCTCGGCCTCCCGGGACAACGCCGATCTGCACGTCTACCGCCTGACGGAGGACTACCTCAACGTCGACGAGTGGGTGAAATCGATCTACAACCACGAATTCCGCGAGGCCCCGGCCCTCTTTGAGCGCGGCGGGCGGACGTACATGATCTCGTCCTACTGCACGGGCTGGGCGCCGAATCAGGGGAAGTGGTGCTCGGCGGACGCTGTGACGGGGCGGTGGAGCTTGTTGCGCGATTTCGGCGATAAGACGACCTTCGGCTCGCAGAGCGCGTTCGTGTACCGGGACGGCGAGCGGTACTGGTACGTCGGCGACCGCTGGATGGGCGGGGAACCGAAGTACTTCGAATCGACCTACGTCGTCCTTGAGATCCGCTTCACCGAGGACGGCGCGCCGTACATCGAATGGACGGATGAGCCGGAGATGTTCAACTGAGATCATAAAGAAGGGACTGCCGCATCAACGCTCAGAAGCGGAGAAATGCGACAGCCCCTTTTGATTTTCGAAACCGGGTTCCGGATATCAGAACACTGCAGGCAAAACAATGTCATTGCGAGGAAGGCGTCCTGAGACGCCTGACGCGGCAATCTC
>CACZSA010000016.1 GCA_902783705.1 uncultured Ruminococcus sp. | reverse complement strand
GTGGGAGCCGAACTGGAAGTCGTTGATGTCCATGCAGTACGCCTGACCGACGGCGGAGGCTTCCTGACCGATGGAGAGGTGCGCCGGGCCGGGGTTGTTGTACTTCACGCCGTTGTACTCGGACTTGACCTTGATTTCGTTGAGCATCGTCTCGAACTCGCGGATGGTGCGCATGTCGTGATAGATGCGGAGGAAATCGGCCTTCGAGTAGAGCTGCTTCTCTTCCTCGATGGTCTTGTTGTAGCGGCAGAGCGGAATGCTGTCGAAATCGATGTACCCGGGCTCAAAGACTTTGCCGGGATCTACGTATTGGCTTTTCGGCATGACAGGTAATCTCCTTTATATCCTTTATTGATTATTCGATGGAAAACATGGCTTCGCGGATGACTTCGCAGACGGTGGGATGCGGGAAGACGAGCTTTTCGACGTCGGAGACGCGCTGCTTCTTCGCGACCATCGCCGCCGCGCCGTAGATGATCTCCGAGGCGTAGGAGCCGATCATGTGGACGCCGAGGATCTCGCGGTGCTCGCAGCCGTAGACGATCTTGACGATGCCGTCGCCGCCCTCGTTCTCCGCGACGTAGCGTCCGCTGTAGCGCAGGGACAGGGTGGCCTCCAGGGCGTCGATGCCCGCCTTCTTCGCAGTCTCGACGGTTTCGCCTACGGAGCCGACCTCGGGGTTCGTGTAGATGACCGACGGGATCGAACGGTAGTCGACGCGGTCGGCCTTGCCCTGCATGTCGGAGACGGCGACTTCGCCCTCGCGGTATGCGGTGTGGGCCAGCATGATCTTGCCGTTGACGTCGCCCGCCGCCCAGATGCCCGGGACGGAGGTGCGGCAGTGCTCGTCGGTGACGATCGCGCCGCGGTTGAGCTGGACGCCGATCTCCTCGAGGCCGATATCCTTCGTTCTCGCGCGCCGTCCGGTGGAGACGAGGACGAGATCGCACGCGACGGAGGACGTCTTGCCGTCCTTCTCGTATTCGACGACGCCGTCGCCCGGCACGCCGGTTACCTTGGCGACCTTCGCGCCGAGGATGAACTTCACGCCCCGCTTTTCGTAATTCTTCTGGAGGATCTTCGAGATCTCGGCCTCGGTGGGTCCGGCGATCTTGTCGAGCATTTCGACGACGGTGACCTCGCTGCCGATGGAGCAGAAGTAGGAGGCCATCTCAAGCCCGATGACGCCGCCGCCGACCACGACGATTCTCTTCGGCGCGGTGCGGAGGTCGAGGATCTCCCGGTTGGTGACCGCCAGCCCGCCCGCGTAGGATTCTCTCAGACCCGGGATCGGCGGGACGACCGCTTCGGATCCGGTGCAGACGAGGAGCTTCTTGCCCTCGTACGTCTTACCGTCCGCTTCGACGGTGAACCCGGAGGCGGATTTGCCGGCGATCTTCGCCGCGGAGGTCACGACGGTGACGCCCGCACCTCGCATCTTCGCGCCGACGCCGGAGACGAGGGTTTTGACAACCTTGTCCTTGCGGTCGACGACCTTGGCGTGGTCGAGGGATGCGCCCGTGACGGTCACGCCGTAGGCTTCGCCGTGGTGCGCGTAGTCGAGGATCTTCGCGGAGTAGAGCAGGGTCTTGGTCGGGATGCAGCCCTCGTTGAGGCAGACGCCGCCGAGCGCGCGTTCCTCGAAGAGGAGGGTCTTCATTCCGGCATGCGCGGCGCGTTCCGCTGCGTTGTAGCCCGCGGGGCCGCCGCCTAAAATGATGAGATCGTAAATCGTTTCAGCCATGTCGTCCTCACTTTGCGAGAAGCAGATCGAAGTTCTCGAGCGCGCCGCAGAGTTCTTTCAGGAACTTCGCAGCGGGAGCGCCGTCCACCGCGCGGTGGTCGAACGTGAGGGAGAGGCCCATCGCCGGGTAGACCGTGCCGTCCGCCTTGAGCCGGTTGACGGTGCAGCAGACGCCGAGGATCGCGGTCTGGGGCGGGTTGATGACGGGCGTGAAGCTCTCGACGCCCATGGAGCCGAGGTTCGAGACGGTGAAGGAGCCGCCGGACATTTCGTCGGGCGTGAGCTTGCCTTCGCGGGCCTTGCCGGCGAGCGTCTTGGCGTTGGCGGAGAGCGCGGCGAGCGTGAGGGTCTCGGCGCCGAAGATCACGGGCACGAGGAGACCGCGGTCGGTGTCGACGGCCATGCCGACGTTCGCGTGCTTATATTTGCGGAAGGTGTTGTCGATGAGGTTCGCGTTGATCTCCGGATAGTTCGGGAGGACGCGGGACACGGCGTAGAGGACCATGTCGTTGATGGTGATCTTCGAGAGGCCGAGGGCTTCGCCG
>CACZSA010000015.1 GCA_902783705.1 uncultured Ruminococcus sp. | reverse complement strand
TACGATTTCTCCTCCCTCAAGCACGCCACCACCGCGGGCGAGGCGCTCAACCCCGAGGTCTACCGCAAGTTCGAGGAGATCACCGGGCTCCAGATCATGGAGGGCTTCGGACAGAGCGAATCGACCTGCATGATCGGCAACCTGATCGGCGCGGCGCACAAGCTCGGCTCGATGGGCAAGCCCTGCCCGATCTACGATATCCATCTGCTCCTCCCCGACGGCGCGGAAGCCGCGGACGGCGAGACGGGCGAGATCTGCGTGAACGTGGCGGACGGCGCGCCCTGCGGTCTCTTCACGGGCTACTACCGCGACGAGGAGAAGACCCGCGAGGTCTGGCACGACGGCTTCTATCACACGGGCGACCTCGCCTGGCGCGATGAGGACGGCTTCTACTGGTACGTGGGCCGCGCGGACGACGTCATCAAGTCCTCCGGCTACCGCATCGGTCCGTTCGAGATCGAAAACGTCATCATGGAGCTGCCCTACGTCCTCGAATGCGGCGTCTCCGCGGTTCCGGACGAGATCCGCGGGCAGATCGTCAAGGCCTCCATCGTCCTCGTGAAGGGCAAGGAGGGGACGGAGGAGCTCAAGAAAGAGATCCAGAACTACGTCAAGAAGAACACCGCGCCCTACAAATACCCCCGCATCGTGGAATTCCGCGACGAGCTCCCGAAGACCACGAGCGGCAAGATCATGCGGAACAAGCTGTAAGAGCGCTTCCGCCGGAAGGAGGACGTCATGAAGCAGCAGTTTATCGACATGCTCGACGCGATGCACCGCTACAACCGCGGCTCGCTCGCGAAGGAGCTCTTCGGCCTCGACCCGGAAGAGCGGTACGATCTCCTCGTCGTCGCGCCGTCGTGGCACCCGTCGAAGATCTTCTCCCAGGTTCGCGTCCTCGTCTCCTCCCTCGCGGATCACGCGGTCACGAAGGGCTGGCGGCTCGACTGGACGAACAAGAAGATCGCGTGGATCCACTGCTCGCGGGGCGCGTCGAACCTCATCGATTCGCTCTCCGTCTGCGGGGAACTGAATTTCCGCCGGATGCTCTTCGTCGACTCGGCGGGCAGCCTCGTGCCGGGGTACAAGGTCGGGGATTTCTGCACGCCGTCCTATGCGATCTCGGGTGTCGGGGCCAACGCGTATCTCGGCGAGCGGCTCACGGATTTCCGCCCGTTCTCCCGGGTCAGCCCGAACGATCCGGCCTTCGTCGCCCGCGTGATCGCGCTCGCCCGGCAGGCGGGACACACGCTGCGGGAGGCGTCGGTCTTCTCGGCGGACTCGCTGGAGATGGAATACTACCACCTCGGCGAGATCGTCTCGCACGGATGCGATCTGATCGAGATGGAGACCTCGTCCTTCTACCTCCTCGCGGACCTGATGGAAAAGCCCGCCGCCGCGCTCCTCGCCGTGAGCGACAGCCTGGCGGACCACTCCCCCCTTGCCGGACGCAGCGAGGCGGAATGCGCGCCGTACGAGCGGACACGCCTCCGCGCGGTGCCGGAGACGATCCTCAAGGTCGCGGCGATGGAGGATTAGGGTTTCAGTCAAACAGAAGAAAGGGGCTGTCGCAAAACAGTAAAAAAGTTTTGATCGACCTTTTTCAAAAGGTCGCGGGTTCTTAGGGCAGCGCCCTAAGCCGACCTCCGCAGAGGTCGGAACCTCCAATACTTCCAAAAGAGTTCCTCTTTTTGCTTCTTTTTCTCCTCGATAAAGGAGAAAAAGAAGAACGGATTGTTCTGTATTACAACAGGGCTGTCGCATTTTCTCCATTTCTGAAGTTAATGCGACAGCCCCATTTCTGTTCCCGTATGAGGATCACGCGCCCTTCCCGATCACGACCGCGATCTCGTCGCCGGGCTTCACCTCAGAGCCCTGATCGAAGAGGAAGACGAAGTCGCTGTGCCCGCTGCCCTGCGTGCGGAAGAGGTCGCCCGTCACCGCCGCGCCGTTCAGGGTCACGCGGAAGATCTCCGCAACCGCCGCGCGCACCTCGGGCGTGTTCGTGAAGTCGATCGTCTCGGTCGCCGACGGGATCGAAAGCGCGGAGAGCGCGGTATAGAGGTCCTGACGCAGGGACTGACCCTCGAACTGCGCCGGATAAAACGCGACGCTGACCTTCGCCGCGGGCGCGGTCTGCACGTCCCAGATCATGTCCATGCTCACGTCGCTCTTGTCCGCGCCGAGGAACCCGGACCACGAATCCGCGTCGCCGCTTACCTTGAAGGTGACGCTCATGCTGTCCGCCGTCATCCGGCTGCCCGTCTGCCATCCCTCGGGGACTGCCTGCTCGACGGCATGTCCGCCCGCGAAGACCTTGTAGGGCTCCGTCGTGAAGAGGGCAGTCCGCGTCTCCGCGTCGAAGCCGACCTCGCCGTAGCGTTCGAGGTCGCGGAAGAGGATGCAGGTCTCGCCGTTGATGTTCCAGCTCTCGACCGTATCCCCGGCGACGGTGGTCACGATGTCGGTCGCGAGGATATCGTGCGCGGGCATGCCGACCTTCATCCCGGCGGGGAGCGCGGGGACGTATGCCGGATAGGAAGCCGGGGTAAGCGGTTCGCCGTTCTCCACGGGCCGGACGACCTCGAGCCAGCGCTCTCCGGCGTGCCAGATCGCATAAAAGCCGTAGGCCCGGAGATCCTCCGCGACGATGACCGTGCGGTTGTCGACATTGTAGGAGCGGATCGGATGGCCGTCGATCATGGCGACGATATCCGTGTACAGCGTGTGGTTCACCACCGTTCCGTTCGGTACCGCCGCGGCGGGGAGAAAGGTCGCGCACAGCATCACGGCGGAGAGGACGAAGGACAGGATCTTCTTCATATTCGTTCTCCTTTCGTTTGTCCGCAGATCGGACTTGCTCTTTTTCATTTGGTTTCAGTATAGCACAGCATCGACTGGTTGTCAACAGTTTAATTATACCATAGGTTCAAAATGTTGTCAACTGTTTTGATTCATTTTATCAACCTATTTCGTCCATCCGTGCGGTAAACTATTTGTGAATCGGAGGGATGAATATGGTTGATTTCGGAAGCAGGCTGAAAAAGCTCCGCCTTGACGCGGGACTCACGCAGAAACAGCTCGCGGACAAGCTGCGGATCACAAAATCCGTCGTTTCCTACTACGAATTGCAGGAGAGGAACCCGTCGCCGGAGGTTTTGATCCAGCTTTCCTATATTTTCAAAACATCCACGGATTACCTGCTCGGACTGGACGAGCGAAAAATGCTGGACGTCTCAGGTCTCTCAGACGAGGAAGTCGCCGTCGTCCGGGAAGTCGTCGAAGCGCTGAGAAAGAAAAACAAATAAGGGGCTTTTCGCTCCATCCATCCAAAAGGACGTCTCCGTCATGCCGCAGGATCGGCACGGGAGGCGTCCTCTTTCTTATATCTCCACCCGCGCGAAGGCGATGGATTTCCGGTTCCATGTGTAGGTGACGAGCAGCTCGCCGCCCTCCGCGATCACGGCGGGATAGGAGTATTCCCCCTCGCTGCGGGCAAGATCGATCTCGCGCTTCCACGAATGCCCGCCGTCCGATGAGACGAGGAGCGAGAGCGGAGTCCGCGCGCCCCAGTCCGCCCCGACGGGATTGCAGACGAGCGCGAGCCTGCCGTTTGAACTGTCGCCCGGAATCATTGCGCAGTCGATGCCGCTGTTGTTGTTCGGCAGATTCGTGCGCCGGACCTTCGACCATGTCCGCCCGTCCTTCGAATCCGCCCGGCAGACGACGCCCGCGTCCGAGCGCAGCAGCGCGTGCACGCCGTCTCCGTCCTCCCAGAGCGTCGGCTGGATGAGGCGCAGGGGCTCGTCCGTTTCCAGATACGGGGTCCGCGTCCACGTCCGTCCGCCGTCCGGGGAGAGATCGAAGAACGCCCGCCAGATCCGCCCGTCCTCGCTCTCATGCGACGCGCCGGCGATGAGCGTCCCGTCCCGCAGCCGGATCGGCTTGTCCTTCACGGGTCCGCGTCCGCCGCTCCCGTCGCCGGGGATGAGCTCTTCCTCCTCCCCGAAGGTCAACCCGCCGTCCGAGGAGCGCCGCGCAAAGGTCTTCCAATGGGCGATCTTGTGTCCGCGCTTGAAAAAGAGGGTGACATGCTCCCCGTCGCGGTACAGGACCGGATTCCAGCACGCTTCGTCGGTCGTGCGGGACATCTGCCGCGGCCCGCTCCATCCGTTCGCATCCCGGACGGCGGCCCAGATCTCGACGTCGTCTGCGGACTCATGATGCCCGCCGAACCACGCCGCCAGGATCCGCCCGTCCGGAAGGACGCAGAGGGTCGAGGCGTGACAGGACGGCGTCGGTCCCTCTCCGAGGGGATAGATCAGCGCGTTTTCCAAGAGCTTCATGCTTTCCTCCCGTTCTGCCCGGTCTCGCCCGGACGCTTGCCGTTGATTTTGATCCCGCTCTTCGACGCCTCGGCCCTGCTGTTCTCCTCGCGGAGCTTTTTGAGGATCGAGGCGATCTCTTCGTCGACGGCGAGGACCTCCTCGCGGAACTCCCTTGCGGACAGCCTCAGCACGCCCGAACGGAGCGCCTGCAGCTGGATCAGGCCGTCGGAGGTCACCACCCGGACGTTCAGATCCGCGCCGATCTCGTGCGTCAGCTTTTCGATGTAGGTGTCGCCGAGCTCGCCCTCCTTCGTGAAGACGACGTGCAGGCCGCCCCAGTCTTCCTTCCGCTCCGTGTCGCCCCGGACGTTGTACGCGTCGAAAACGACGATCATTTCGCGCTTCGTGAAGGCCTGATAGTTCGCGAGGATGTCGCAGAGATCGCGCCGCGCGGTCGCAAGATCGGTCTCCGCGACCGCCGCCAGCTCGTCCCACGCGAAGATGACGTTGTAGCCGTCGACGATATAGAGGGATTTCTTGTATTTCGGATGCTTCACGTCCGGGGCGAAGGGCTGCTCCTTCTTCGGCGTCCCGTAGACCCGCCGCCGGATCGGGCCGAATTCGCGCTCCATGATCGCTTCGAGTTCTTTTTCGTCGAGGTTGAGGTTGCGCCGGATGACCTGACCCGCGCGCTCGTTGATCTCCGCCTCCTCGATGGGCGTCTCGGGCTCCTTTTTCAGCTCCAGCCCTTCGAGGTGCATGTACTGCGGCACCCACGACCACGGCACGACGATCCCCGCCCCGTGCGAGCAGAAGACGGAGTTCGGCGTGTTCGCGACGTCCGCCTCGGGATCGTAAGCCGTCTCCCGGATGACCTCGTCGGCATTGTGGCAGGGCGCGTAGCCGTCCATGCGGCAGGTGAAGCGGCCCTTTCCGTGCGTGTACGCCGCCACCTCGCGGGCGTAGTCCCCGATCGTCGAGACGGGCGCGCGGCCTTCGAGGATCGAGGTCCCGGGCGTCGCCTCGTGCTCGGTGAAGGTCCCGGAGCGGGCGAGGATGTCGGCGATGGCGCGGCCTACGTTTTCTCCGGGCAGCTCCAGCCGGAAGGCGTAGAACGGCTCGAGCAGGACGCATTCCCCGCGCAGGGAGGAGAACATCAGGCCCTCCCGCACCGCGCGGTATGTCGCCTCCCGGAAATCCCCGCCGACCGTGTGCTTGAGATGCGCGCGCCCGGAGACGAGCGTGATCTTCATGTCGGTGACCGGGCTTCCCGTCAGCACGCCGAGGTGCTGCTTCTCTTCAAGATGCGTCAGGATCAGCCGCTGCCAGTTCCGCTCGAGAAAGTTCTCGGAGCACATCGTATCGAACACCAGCCCCGAGCCCTCGGGAAGCGGCTCCATGAGCAGATGCACCTCCGCATAGTGGCGCAGGGGCTCGAAATGCCCGACGCCCTCGACGGGAGCGGTGATCGTCTCCTTGTAGAGGATCCTCCCGTCGTCGAAGGAAACCTCCACCCCGAACCGCTCGGCGATGAGGCGCGTGAGGATCTCCGTCTGCACCTCGCCCATCACCTGCGCGTGGATCTCCCCGAACCGCTCGTTCCAGACGATGTGGAGAAGCGGCTCCTCCTCCTCGAGCTCGCGGAACTTCGGCAGGAGAAGCCTCGGATCCGATCCCGCGGGCAGGGCGATGCGGTAGTTCAGAACGGGTTCGAGCAGGGGCGCGGACGAGGAGGCCTCAAAGCCCAGCCCCTGTCCGCTGTACGTCGCCGAGAGGCCCGCGACCGTGCAGACCTCGCCCGCCCGGACCGTCTCGAACGCGTCGTACTTCGCCCCGGAATAGACGCGCAGGCCCGTGACCTTCACCTCCACGGGCTCCACCTGACCCGGCGCGGCGTAGATGATCGTCTGCCGGTTGGAGAGCGTCCCGCCCGTGACCTTGAGGTAGGTCAGCCGTCCGCCGTTCGGATCATGCCCGATCTTGTAGACGCGCGCGCCGAATTCGTCCCCGTAGACGGGCGGCTCCGCGAGCTCGTCGAACGCCTCGAGGAATTCCCGCACGCCGTCGAGCCGAAGCCCGCTCCCGAAGTACACGGGGAAGAGCTTGCGCTCGCGGATCATGCGGATCACGTCCTCCCGCGGCACCTCCCCGGTCTCCATGTAGGTCTCAAACGCCTCCTCGTCGCAGAGGGCGAGCCGTTCGGCGGGATCCCGGACCATATCGACCGCGTGGGGCGTGATGTGCTCCTCGAGATCCGCGAGGACCGCCGCCCGATCCGCGCCCGCGAGGTCCATCTTTGTGACGAAGACGAAGGTCGGAACATGATACCGTTCGAGCAGGTGCCAGAGCGTCTCCGTGTGCGCCTGAACGCCCTCCGAGCCGCTCACGACGAGGACCGCGTAATCGAGGACGGAGAGGACCCGCTCGGTCTCCGCGGAGAAATCGACGTGTCCCGGCGTGTCGAGGAGGGTGACGGAGAGACCGCCCGTCTCGAACACGGCCTGCTTCGAGAAGATGGTGATCCCCCGCTCGCGCTCCAGCTCGTGCGTATCGAGATAGGTGTTGCGCCAGTCGACGCGTCCGGGCTTCTTGATCTTCCCGGCGGTATAGAGAAGGGCCTCGGCGAGCGTGGTTTTTCCCGCGTCCACGTGCGCCAGGATCCCAAGGATGATTTTTTTCATGCGCGCCTCCCGGCTCCCTGGTGAATAAGGTATTATAGCATATTTCCCCCGCAACTTCCAGCAGATTTTGTGAATGTGCCGGGGAGGCGAAAGAAAAGGGGCTGTCGCATTAACTTCAGAAATGGAGAAATGCGACAGCCCTTTTATAATTCAGATCATTCCGTCCTTCTTTTTCTCCTTTATCTGAGGAGCGCATGAAATCGGAGATTTCATGCCAAAGAAGCATAAAGAGGAACTCTTTTGGAAGTCTTG
>CACZSA010000014.1 GCA_902783705.1 uncultured Ruminococcus sp. | reverse complement strand
CGCGTTCATCACGTCCGAATAGTACCAGGCGGACGGGGAGACGTCGGTGAACGGATTGTAGATATATGCGGCGGCGTGGGTCAGCATCCCCGCCCAGAGCAGGACGGCGAGCAGGACCGGGATCCACCGCTTTTTCATCGTGTTTTTCAAAAGGAATCCTCCCGATAAGTGTCTGTCTGTTCCGGAAATCTCCCGCGAACGGCCTGAGGATGCATATTCCCGGAATATACCTCATAATATCATACCATATAAACAGGGAGTTTGTCAAGAGCTATCTTTTGGCCTCAAAGTGTTCATGGTGAAAAAATATAAAAAGTATTCCAAAAAAGTGTTGAAATTTGTGCGCAAATGATGTATAATAGAGATGCAGTCGGAGATCCGGAACGGAACCGCTCCTGCCGAAGAGGCCCTTACCGGCACAGGACTGCGAATTCATTTTGTGGAAAGGAACCAGTAACATGAAAAAAGCACTGATCCTTCTTTCGGCAGTTCTTCTGATCGCCGCGCTGGCGATCCCGGCTCTGGCGGAATTCCCGCTGGAAGACCTGACGCTTCCGGAAGGCGGCCTGCACTTCGGCTTCAACGGCGACGCGAAGGATGACAGCGGCGCGGTTGTGGGCGAGCTGGTCGGCGATCCCACGTTCGTGGAAGGACGCGACGGCACGGCAAACGGCGCGGTCTACCTCGACGACAGCGAGCAGTATATCTTCCTCGGCAAGAATGTCGACGCGGAGAGCTATACGGCGATCTTCTGGGCGAAGGTCGAAGACAACACGGAACACGTGTTCCTCTGCTCCTCGATGCTCGGCTCCATCCGCATCATCCATGACGGCGGCGTGTATGTGGGCAGCACCATCAACGGCGTCGTGGACAACGTGTCCGGCTATGCGGCCCCGCGTGACGAGTGGGTCAACCTCGCGTTCGTTTACAACGGCGAGACCGAGACCATGGACATCTACGCGAACGGCGAATTCCAGGACACCCTGACGGGCGCGCTTCCGCTTCCGCTGACGCTTCTCGGCAACGAGGCTTCGGAGCAGAAGGGCTGGCAGTCCTATCCGTTCCTGACGCTGGACGACGCGTGGTTCTACGGACGCGCATTCACTGAGGATGAAGTGAAGGCGTTCTACACCGAAACGGGCGGCACGGCTTCTGCCTCTTCCGGTGCGGCTTCCGGCGCATCCTCCACGCCCACCCTCCTCTGGGACTTCAACGAAGATGAACTCATGGGCGACAGCATGGGCGCGAACTCCAACAACGCCGTCACCTTCTGGGGCGAAAAGGACGACGCGGGCAACGATTACTTTGTCTTCGTGGCAGGCGGCAACGACCCGTACATCTCCGTGGACCTCGAAGCGGAAGATGTTTCCGACGTTGTCTGGTGCAAGGCCAGAGTGAAGAACTCCGGTCCGGCGACGGCGATCGAGCTCTTCGGACACACTGACGGGCGCGGTCTGACAGGTTCTGAGTGCACACACATCAACCTGTCCACGGACGGCGAGTGGCACACCTACATCATTTATATCCCCGATGAAAACGTAAAGACGGTCAACGCCTACAAGGATCCGCAGTACGCGATCACCGAGCCCTACTGGGCCGGCACGGTCGACTGGATCCGTCTCGACCCGATGTGGAGAGAAGGCAATGACGGCTCCGACTCCGGCGGATCGATGGAAACCGGCGACGAAATCGCGATCGACTACATCGCGTTCTTCCCGACGAAGGAAGAAGCCGAAGCCTTCCGCGCGGATCAGGACAGCGCGGCTGCATCCAGCGCAGAGATCGTCGACAGCGCGGTCGAAGTGCGCAGCGGCTACCGCTTCTACAGCGAAATGCCCGACATCAACGGTCAGCTGCTCGTCGACGTGAACTCCGACCTCGACGAGATCTCCGGATACAACGGCGAGATCGGCGTGAACCTCCACAATCTGGCGTCCGGCGGCAACGGCTACTGCTGCAAGATGGACTCCTGCGTGTGGTACGACTTTGACGCTCCCGCAACCGGCACTTACCTCTTCATGATCGAATACGTGGCACGCAACGGCGCGGAGCGCGGCACCGACTGGGCGCTCGACGATCCCGAAGGCACGAGCCGCCACTACATCGACCTTTGGGAGACCGACGATCACGGCTATGTGGTCGGCACCTTCAACACCTCCGTGGGCAAGCACAGCTTCTACGTCTACGCGCCTTCCAACATGGATGACAGCACGCTGAAGTCCTGCGACACCTACTGGGTCTACATTTACTACATTCCGGACGGCCTTGCCGCTGCCCTCACGCCTGCTGAAAAGCCCGTTGCTCCGGAAGGCTATCCGGCCTCCGGCGAATCCGGGAACTTCATGATGGGCAAGGTCATCGGCAACGAGACGGGCTGGGACGGCACCGAAGCCTCCGGCGCGGCCTCCGCGTTTGACGGCAATGCGGCGACGTTCTTCGATCCGCTCGGCGTCGGCGACGGCTTCTGCGGCATGGAATTCGACGAACCGTACATCCTCGAAAAGGTTGCGATCCTGTCCCGCTCCGGCTTCCTTGACCGCTTCGCGGGCGCGTCCATCGAAGGCTCGAACGATGGCGAAGAGTGGGAGACCCTCTGGGAATCCGACGAAGCCGCTCCCTCCGAGACTGAGTACAACATTGTGACCGAGTTTGAGAACAACTACGGCTACAAGATGTTCCGCTACATCAACTGGATCAACCACGGCGACGTTGCGGAAGTCGAATTCTACGGCAAGCCCGGCACGGCAGAACGTCCCGCTTCGGAACCGGAACCTGAACCGGCTCCCGAACCGGAACCCGCTCCTGAACCGGAACCGGAAACTCCTGCTGAAACGCCTGCGGAAACACCCGCTGAAACGCCTGCGGAGACTCCTGCCGAGACGCCTGCGGATTCGCCCGCTGAGACTGCGAAGTCCGGCTGCGGCTCGTTCATCGGCGGCGGCCTGATCGTCCTCGTCACGATCCTCGGATCTGCCTGGATCGCCAAGAGAAAATAAGCCCGACTGAAACAGGAACATGAGAGAGGGAACCTTCGGGTTCCTTCTCTTTTGGTGTCCGATGGCATTCAGACGGCTTTTTCCGAACATAAGAAAAACGCCTTCCCGCAATGAGGAGGCGTTTTTTCGGTATGAACTGTATGCCGCGGATCGATCCGGTGCGGGTCACTCCCGGGTGATCTCCACTGCCAGTGTATGGGCCGGGATCTTCTCGTCGAACGCTTCCCGGATCAGGTTGGCCTGCTTCTCCATCAGATCAAGGGCGGCATCGGGGGTGAGCGGTCCCGCAGCCGTCGTCAGGAATTTCCGGACGTCCCGCTGATATTCCGCGAAGGTCTGCCCCTCCACGAAATCGGTCCGGTACCGCTCGAAGAGATCGCAGGACGGGTCGACATCGTGCGCGTAGGTCCACAGGACGGTGTTTTTGTCGTCTCGGAGATTTTCCGCGAGCGCGCAGATCGTGTCGTGGAGCTCGAGGTCGGTCTTGTACTTCGCGGGGATCGCGTCATAGCCGATCTTTGCCCCGACGATGTTCCCGCAGATCGCCCCGGTCGAATCGCTGTCCCCGCCGTGATTGACCGCCGCCCGGATCGCCGCGTCGAAGTCGTCCCCGTGCCGGATGGCGCAGAATACGGCGATCGCGATGGCCTCGTCCCCGGTGAAGCCCTTTCCGAGCTGACGGATCCCGGCGAGATCCTCGACCCCGGCGTCGCCCGCGAGCGATACGGCCTTCTGCATCCGGCTCACGAGATGGGGCAGGTGGAAGATCGACGGATAGATCCGCTTCAGCGTGTCGACCGCGTCCTCGACGGCGTTCAGTATGGAGGTGTCGTCCTCCGCCAGACGCCGCACGATGTGGGCGAGGAGCGCGGCGGGCATGAATCCCAGCGAATGCCCGTGCGTGATCGCGGCGGATTCGGCCCCGAGGCGGTCGCTCTGTTCGATGGTGAAGGGGGAGTCGCAGAAATAGAGTCCCACCGGCGCGCAGCGCATGACGCCGCCGCATCCCTTGCTGTGGTTGATCCGGTCCCGGATCGAGCCGTACTCGTGGAATCTGTGATAGTGCTCCAGCGAGGAGAGACAGGTGTTTCCGGGCGCGCGGCGCGAAAACATTTCCGGCATGGCGGCGAGCTTCACCGAGGTGCTCTTCAGCGGATAGCTCTCCGTCTGCGTGCCGTACCAGTCCTCGTAAGCCATGGCGAGGAAGTGCGGATACCCCTCGAAAACGCCGCTCGAGTATTCCGGCGTTCCCAGAAGAAGGCCGGCGGATGTGAACATCGTGAGCTGCGTGTCGTCGGAAATGCGTCCGCGTCCCGCGTCGTAGGAGGCGATGCCCGCGGGTCCGTATTTCCCGAAGATCTCATCCTCCGAAAGAAACTCCACGGCATATCCGAGGGCGTCTCCGGCGGCTCCGCCGATCAGACATCCTTTGAATTTGTCAAGCGTTCTCATGGTCAGTCTCCTCTCTTTTTTATTCTGTCATTATTATAACAGTCCGGCGGGCAGATTGCAATACGGTTTTCTTCGATTCGCAGAAAAAATGGTAAAATCTGCATGAATTCCCGTATGTTTTGCTCCGGTATACCTTCCTTTATGGGGGATTTATCCATTTTATGACCTTTTTCCTCTTTCTCCTGTTTTCCTATTGACTGTGTCAAAAAAAT
>CACZSA010000013.1 GCA_902783705.1 uncultured Ruminococcus sp. | reverse complement strand
GTTGGTAGAGCAGCGGTCTCCAAAACCGCGTGTCCTGGGTTCGAGTCCTAGTACCCCTGGATGTGAAATCCCCCGAAAGCCTTTCAAGGATTGGCTTCCGGGGGTTTTTCCTTGTGTGCAGAATTTGGGCGTAAGTGGGATGGTTTGGGCGGATTTCGGGCGTTTTTCGCCCGTTTTTTGCTGTCAGAGCATCGAAAACGCTCCGGGGATTTTGGTAAATAGTGGCAGGAGCGGTGTCGTTGTTGGGCTTGCGGGGGCTTGTGGGAGAAGGAGTTCGGAGGAGGCGAGCAGTCCCCGGTCGGCGGGAAATTGACAGGGAGTGCTCCATTTTTGCGAAAACGGTAGTCGATCGGAAGACCGCGTGCTTCGTCTTATTGGTGTTCTGCCAACCAGATAGAAACGCGGGACTGGATCATTTTCGCGCACTTTTCCGGCGTGGAATTCCCCGCAGTCATGGCGGACAGCTCCTCCGAGATGATCGCACTCACATCCTCGCTGATCCCGGACAACAGCGGCGAGCCAACCCGGTCGAGGATATCCGCGACCGCATACCGTTCGTCCCATCCGTAGGCGACCCGGATCCCGTCCCGTTTCGGAGCGGGATCGACCGGACCAGTAAATCCCGTTCCGTCAGCCCATTTGATGCGGTATCCGGTCATGTTCGGCGTCGCTTCGTCCAAGAAAACGGTACGGAGCGGGGACGCGTTTTCTGCGGTGACCGGATCCTTCAGAAACGCGCAGAGAAATGTCCACGCGTCGTCCGGGTATTCCGAGGTGTTGAGAATCATCACCGCGCGGTCGACCGTCGTGATGATCCCGCCGTATTCCCCGCTCTCCCCGACGGTCGGATAGCCGATCATCGTCAGCTCATCCATGCTGTCCTTGAGGAACGCGAGCGGAATGCCCGCGTAGGATGAGGCTCCGGAAAACCCGCCGATGTTCAGCGCGATCTTTCCTTCGGCGTATAGCACGTCCAGATCGTCGAGCATGGCGTCCCGAGAGGAGAAGCGCTTCCGGTATTCCGCGTTCGTTGCCGGAAGGGTCGAAATCCATTCGAACAGCCGTACCGCTTCGGGGCTGTCGAACGAACAGGTCCCGTTTTTCAGGTCGATGAACTGCCGCAGATCGGTATAGTACAGAAGTCTGCCGATGGCTTCGCTCTGCATCAGTCCCCGCATCGGCTCCACATCCGGTGGCAGGGAGGCGATGAAATCGAGTTCTTCTTCGAGCGTCCAGCTCTCCCGCCCTGCATATTCTCCCAGTACGGAATTCAGCCCGATCAGCGTCTTGCACGCGATGGATTCCGGAAGGCCCCAAATCATGCCGTCGTATGTCATCGTTTTGAAAACCGCGCCGAACAGCGTTTCCCGGTTGACCTCCGGGTCACGGTCGATGTATGACGTGAGGTCGAGGCAGAGCTGATGATCGAGCAGGACTTCAAAGATATCGAAGTTCCATTCGTTCAAAAGCAAAATGTCCGGACGGTGTATGCCCGTCACGATGTCCCGGACCAAGGCGTCCCTCACCAGCGCGGTTTTGTTTCGGTCGTAACCGGTGCAGTAATTGACCACTGTGATCTTTACGTCATCGTGGGAGGCGTTGAATTCCGTGACACAGTTCCGAAGAAATATGTCCATCATGGTTTCTGTCGGGGCAAGGATCCCGATCTCAAGCGTCCGCACCCGCGCTGCGGCGTCCGGATCGGTTGTTTCTCGGCGGCGGTACAGGAAGAGAAGATCGCCTGTTAAGCCGTGCTTGACGAATAACGCCGCGCTCCGATCAGGAAGCACGGTGAGCAGCGAGGACAGCGGCGTCAGGCCGGATTCCGCGTAATCCATGAAGAGCTGCCATTCGTCCTCTTCCCAAACCTCGATCCCACGATCTGTGACGCAGGCAGGCGCAAATGATGTCCCGTCCTTCGAGGGCATACGGAAAACAGAGTTCAGAGTGCCGAATTCATGTGGGATCGGGTCTTCCGGTTCCCCGAACCGGTCCACATGGCGCAGGCCGTAGAAGGAACTCAAAATCCACGCGCCGTCCGCGCCGTCGGAAGCCACGGATTCCATCATGTCGTTCATGTGACGGGCAAAGCGCAGCGTCAGATCGCTTTCGAGAACGACCAGCAGATCGTCCGCCGCGTTGCCGACCATCCAGATCGATCCGTCCGGGCCGACGGAAAGGGTACGCGGCAGGAAACGGTTGTCCGTGAAACCGGCGAGATCCGCGGAATGGACGGTATCCCCCGCTTTGCTCAGGATCCGGCAGGTATTATCTTCATTCTTTACGACACAGATATACCCGTTCGCAGAAAGAGAACCGCATACGATGGATTCCCCTTCGGCCAGGGGGAAGGCATCCCCGGTCGTTTCCGCGGGCTCGACGCCGTCCTCCAGAACGGAAAGGGATGCGATCCCGTAGGCCCTGTCTTCTCCGTCTGTCCGACAAACCGCTTTCAGCAGCGAGCGCTCGGGATCGTAATACGGGCAGAACTCCGCAAGGGGGACTAGCGAATCGGAAAACGGAACGGATTCGCCGGAGAATACGTTGACCGGTCCGGTTTCCGGGACGTCTTCCTTTTTCGCCGTGCATCCCGGAATCAGGAGAAGGATGAACAGAAGTGCGCAAACAGCCGCACGGGAGCGTTTTTCATGACATGTCACGCGGATCCCTCCTGATGCGATTTGATGTCCTCTGCGGGTTGATCGTCCGTCCGATTCTTGCTCGCCGGCTGTTGTCTGCCCCCCGGCGCCCGTCGAAAGGGACGAGTTTGCCCCGTTGTCGCGTCAAGCGTCGAAAAAACGATGCGCATGAGCGGGAGCTCATAATGGGTATATACTATTATACCCTATTTTTCATGAGGTTGCAAGTGGGGAATTTGAACGTGTCCAACATTTGAATGGGTTCAGAACGCGAACCCATCCGTGATCCCGACGAGGCGGGTGTTGTCCCTTTTGACATAGTACATCTCCGTGATCTCCGACGTCGAGTGTCCGAGCAGGTCCGCCACTTGTTTCGGCGAGAGGCAGAGGAGCGATCCGTCCGGC
>CACZSA010000012.1 GCA_902783705.1 uncultured Ruminococcus sp. | reverse complement strand
TAAAAAACTCTCTTTCTGGTAGTTTTCATCGGTCCAATTTTGGTTTATTATACAGGCAATCCGAAAAAAAGTCAACCCCCGAGGAGGATTTCCCATGAAAAAAGTTGTTACCATTCAGGATATTTCGTGCTTCGGCAAGTGCTCGGCGACCGTCGCCCTTCCGGTCATCTCCGCGATGGGCGTGGAATGCGCCGTCATCCCGACCGCTGTGCTGTCCACACATACGGGCGGCTTCAAGGGCTATACGTTCCGCGATCTGACGGACGACATCCCCGCCGTCACCGCGCACTGGAAGAAGGAGGGCCTCCGCTTCGACGGCCTCTACACGGGCTACCTCGGCTCCCCGGAGCAGGCGGCGATGATCGGGCAGTTCATCGACGAGATCGAGCCGGCATACGTCTTCATCGACCCCGCTATGGCGGACAACGGGAAGCTCTACGCAGGCTTCGGAGAGGAGATCATCGGCGCGATGAAGTCTCTCTGCGACCGCGCGGACCTCATCGTCCCGAACCTGACCGAGGCGACCCTGATGCTCGGCGAGAAATACCGCGCGCCCGGGACCTACGACGAGGCGTATATCCATGACATCCTCCGCCGTCTGGCTGAAGGCGGGGCGAAGATCGCGGCGGTCACGGGCGTGAACTATGACGGCGCGCGCCAGGGGATCGTCGCCTATCACCGGGAGACGGGTGAGTTCGAGGAATACTTCCACGAGAATCTCCCGGTCTCCTATCACGGCACGGGCGACCTCTTCGCGTCCACCCTGTTCGGCGCGATCATGCGGGAGAAGCCCCTCGCAGAGGCCCTCCGCATCGCCGCGACCAATGTGCTCAACGCCATCCGCGCGACGATGGACGACCCGGCGTACCGGTACAGCGTCAAATTCGAGCTCGTCGTGCCGCAGCTGCTCGCCATGCTCGGCGAATGAAAACCGCAATTCATCCATCCCCTCTGGACAAACGGGGAAAAATCGTGTATAATAAGGTTCCCGAGAGGGAAATCCACAACACGAGGACACCATGAACCAGAAGGAACTGAACGAAATCCGAAGAAGACTGAATCCCGAGCGGACCAACATCGGGAAGATATACGGCACCTATGTCAACACCGCGAAGAACGTGATCGCGGAATTTGAATCCTCCGTCGGCCTGATGACCGAGGGCGAGCGCGAGATGATCCTCTCCGTGCTCAAGGGCGCGCTCGCCGGGCGGCTCGGGAAGAATCTCATGGCCATCCCGTTCTCTTCACAGGAGGAGAGCGAGGACGGACCCTATAAGCTCCTCTATGATCTGCGCCGCACTTCCCTCGCCGACGCGGAGATCCGGAAGAAATTCACAGAGAAGATCATCGACGCCTTCTCGATCGAGGACGCGAATATGCTCATCCTGCTCGCCGACGACGTCTATGACGTGCCGAAGCGGAGCAAAAACGACGACGACGCGGGCTCGGAGGAGGTCTTTCACTACATTCTCTGCGCCGTCTGCCCGGTGAAGGACGGAAAGCCCGGCCTCGGCTACGACTACACAGAGAAGAGCTTCCATCCGACCGCCGCCCACCAGATCGCGGGATCGCCGGTCCTCGGTTTTATGTTCCCCTCCTTCGACGGACGCGGGACGAACATCCACGCCGCCCTGTACTACTCGAAGGACGCCGGGGAGATCCACGAGGAATTCATCGACGCCGTGTTCGGAACGCCCGCCCCGATGAGCTCAGTCGAGCAGAAGGACACGTTCTGCGAGGTGCTGGCGGAGACGCTCGACGAGGACTGCTCGTTCGAGGTGGTGCAGGCCGTGAACGCGTCCCTGCGCGAGAAGGTCGTATTGCACAAGGAGAGCCGGGACCCCGAGGTGCTCGAGATCACGGCGGACGAGGTCGGCGCGATCCTCGCGGACAGCGGCGTCGACGACGGGAAGATCGCCGCCTTCCGCACGCAGTGCACCGAGAAGTTCGGCGGAGACGCCCTGCTTCCGGAGAACATCATGCCCGCCTCGAAATTCCAGCTCAAGACCCCCGAGGCGAAGATCACCGTCGAGCCGGACGCCGCCTCCCTCGTCGAGACGCGCGTCATCGACGGGCGCAAGTACATCCTGATCCCCGCCGACTCCGACGTCGAGATCAACGGGCTCAACGTGAAGGTCAAGAACGCCGAACGATAAAGACACCCATGACAAAAGGACCGCCGCAGTCATGCAGCAGTCCTTTTTCTGTGTGTCCGGAATCAGTCCTTGCGCTGTTCCTGTTCGCGCTGGACCTCGGGGATCGCCGAGTACATCGGTTCCTTGTAGGGATCGGTCTTCGTGATCTTACGGACGGTGTAGTTCTTCGTGATCTTCACGACCAGGCCGGAGAGGCAGATGACGCCGATGAGGTTCGGGATCGCCATGAGGCCGTTGAAGGTGTCGGAGAGGTCGATCGCGAGGGAGGCGTCGAGGGTCGAGCCCGCGAGGATCATGAGGACGAAGATGATCTTATAGACCAGCGTGGATTTCGTGCCGAAAAGGTATTCCCACGCCTTGGTGCCGTAGAAGCTCCAACCGAGGACCGTGGTGAAGGCGAAGAGGGAGACGGCGACCGCGATGAAGATGCCGCCGAAGGTGCCGAAGTTCGCCGTGAAGGCTTCCGTCGCGAGCCCGAGCTTGGTCACGCCGGAGAGGGAAGCGCCGGTCTCGAGATCGACCACGCCGCTCGTGAGGATGACGAGGGCGGTGCAGGTGCAGACGATCATGGTGTCCGCGAAGACCTCGAAGATGCCCCAGAGGCCCTGCACGACGGGTTCCTTGACGTTGGACGCGGAGTGGACCATGACGGAGGAGCCGAGGCCCGCTTCATTCGAGAACACGCCGCGCTTGAAGCCCCACTGCATGGCCTGCGCGATCACGGCGCCGCCGATACCGCCCGCCGCGGATTTGAAGTTGAACGCGCCCTTGAAGATCGCCGCGAAAGCCGGGCCGACCTGACCGATGTTCATGATGATGATGACGAGCGCGCCGATGATGTAGAAGACCGCCATGAAGGGGACGATCCGCTCATTGGTCTCCGCGATCCGGCGAAGACCGCCGATGATGACGAGGATCGCGAGGATCATGACGACGATGCCGACGACGAGCGGAACGACCTTCGAGTCGCCCGCGCTCACGACGGCAGAGATGCTCTCGGAGATTGAGACGACCTGTCCCATGTTGCCGATGCCGAAGGAGGCAAGCACCGCAAAGATCGAGAACAGGACCGCGAGGATCTTGCCGGCCTGC
>CACZSA010000011.1 GCA_902783705.1 uncultured Ruminococcus sp. | reverse complement strand
TGTAAATCAGATAGTCCAGTTCCGACCGCTGATACATATTGTCGGCTACTTCGTTCTCAACGGCAATCGTATCAATCGCAATCATACTGCCATCTGTAAATTTCATGTCAACACAAGCAGTATCCATGTTAAACTCACAAGAAATCAAATGCGTCATATCCGCCTTCCTTAAATCATCCCGAAGTGCTTCAGCGCGTCCCGGATCGCCTTCTCCTTCTCCGGCGGACACTTCAGCTTCTTCGGATTCTCCGATTTTGCCTTGTTATAATTCTCCCGCTCGATGATCCCGCACTTCTCCTTGACCTGTGCGATATACAGACTGCTAACCTTGAGTCCCGTGTGTTCCATCACATAATCCTTGATCTCCTGATACGTCGCCTTCTTCTCGGCTTTCGTCAGATCCAGCTCGCTCATGTTCAGCTTGACTTCGATGTGAGGTCGATCTTCAAGTTTGGACAATAAACATACCGTCTCAACATGCCCCGTCCCAGGAAACATATCCACGGGCTGGATCTTCTTCACCTTATACGCCCCGCGGAGTAGGCCGAGGTCGCGGGCGAGGGTCTCGGGGTCGCAGGAGACGTACTCGAACCGCGCGGGGGCCGCCTTGACCACCGCCTCGAGGAATTTACGGTCGCAGCCCGCGCGCGGCGGATCGGCGAAGATCACGTCATAGCGCTCCTTCGCGAGGAACGACGCGTCCTTCTTCTGCGTATAGACGGCGTCTTCGATCCCGTTCAGCCGGGCGTTCTCCTCCGCCGCACGCACCGCGTCCCCGTTGACGTCGAAGCCCTCGAGGCGGACCCGCTTCCCCTTCGCCGCCGCGATGCCGACCGTCCCGATCCCGCAGTACGCGTCGAGGATGCGCATGCCGTCCTCAAGTCCCGCGAATTCCGCCGCGGTTTTGTAGAGGACCTCCGTCATCGCGGGGTTGATCTGGTAGAACGCCTTCGCCGGGATCCGGAAGCGGCAGCCCGCGAGCGCGTCCTCGATGTATCCGGGCCCGAGGACGACGTATTCCTCCCCGTTCATCCAGAGCGGGATCTGCGTGTCGTTCGCGATCACCGAGACGGACGAGAGCCCCGGATGCCGCTTCGCGAGTTCCGCCGCCATCTCCGCCGCGCCGCCGAACATGCCGGAGCGCGTGACGATCGCCGCCTGCATCTCCCCGGTCGCGAACGCGCGGCGCACCATTACGTGGCGAAGCTCTCCGCGCCGTCCGTCGTACACCTTGAGTTTGTACGTCTCCGCGAGCTTCTTCGCCGTGCGGCAGACGGAGGAGAGCGCGGGATCCTCCATCAGGCACCGCTCCGCCCGCACGATCCCGCCGTCCGAGGAGCGGTACAGCCCGGATTCGACGCGCCCGCCGTTGTAACGGAAGATCATCTGCGTCTTGTTCCGGTAATGCGTCGGCTCCTCCATCGGAAGGATCTCCTCGACGTGCGCAAAGCGTCCGAGAAGCGCGATCTCCCGCTTCATTTTCAGGGACAATTCTTCTTCATAGGTGAGGTTCAGCGTCTGGCACGCGCCGCATTTCTTGAAATACGGGCAGTTTCTCGCAAGGTCGGTCATGTTCTCCCCCGTCCGGTCGATGTTTTTTACTGATTATACCATACTTTTGAAAAATAATCCATGCCAAAATGAAAAAACGCACGGAAAACCGTGCGCTTTTCTGAGATTAAACTACATCTTGATAATGCAAGATGGGATTCTCCCCTCATCCGGCCCGTCGCAGTCAGTATGCAACGCGCGTGAGCAGGTCCCCGGTGTTCATGTCGAGCACCACCGCGAACTGCGACGTGAGGATGTAGATGTCCTCGCCGACGTAGAGGCCGCGGGAATCGGTGTCCCACCACCACCAGTTGTCGCCGTCGTTCTCGATCGTGACCTCGTTCATGAGGCGGAAGCCCTCCTCGGTCGTGTAGGTGTAGAGGAGATAGCCGTGCTCCGTCGGAAAGCCGATCAGGTTCTTCTGCGGCGCGGCGAGGATCGCCTTGTGGTTGTACATCCCCTCGGAATACGTGACATCCGGGGAGGTCTTGTCCCGCTCGAACACCGCGAAGGGATCGGAGACGTCGAACATCGAGAGCTTCATGCCGTCGGTCCGCCCGGTCTCCTCGTCCGCGTTCTGACCGAGGCCGAAGAGAAGCCCGTCGCCCCACGGATGCAGGTAGTTCGAGAAGCCCGGGATCTTGAGCGTGCTCATGATCGTCGGGTTCGCGGGATCGGCAAGGTCCACCGTGAAGAGCGGGTCGACCTGCCGGAACGTGACGAAATACCCGACCGTGCCGTCGAAGCGGACCGAATACACCCGCTCGTCCTCTGCCAGCTCATCGAGCGCGCCGACGAGGTTCATGCCGCTGTCGAAGACATACAGCCCGTTCGTCTGCGTGGAGTCCGTGTACTGATAGTTCGTGAAGCCGTAGTCCTTGTCCTCGTAGATCGTGTAGGCGTTGTTCCACTCGGTCGTCACGACGCGGAGATACCCGTCGTATTCGTCCATCGAGAACTGGTTGAGCAGATCGCCGTCGACCGTGCCCGTCGCTTCGACCGCGATCGCGTCCGCGTAGGCGAGCTTCAGGATCTCGGTGCGGTTGCCGTAGACGTAATCCGTGACGGTGTAGACGCTCTCGGTGCGCTCGCCGCGGGCTTCCTCAAAGTACCGCGTGTCGGCGAGGTAGAGGTAATCGTGGCTCATGTACACGGTGTCGCCCGCGCCGAGGATGGAAGCGCTCTCCTCCATCGTCCGCCCGTCCATCGTGAACCGGGAGATGACGGTATAGTCGCTGTCCTCCGTAGTCTCGGGCCAGAAGATGCACTCGACGGGCATCACGCGCATCCCGTCCGCATCGTAGAGCATCGGGATGTAGGAGCCGTAGTCCTCTTCCTTGTAATCGTTCCAGCGGTAGACGTATTTCCGGGTCAGCAGATACAGCCGCCCGTCCTTCATCCGGCTCGTGAGATAGTTGCCGTCCTGCCCCTCGCTCGTGACGAAGCGCGGGTTCGCGCGGTCGGAGAGGTCGTAGAAATCGACGCTCGTATAGTTGCGGTCTTCGTACTTCCAGATCCCGTCCACCGTGCCGGAGCTGTATTCGCTGCGTTCCGTGATGACGGCGAGCGTGTCCCCGAGGACGTAGATCTCCTCGGCGTAGGAATTGCGATAGAGCTCGTAGTCGTCCGATTTCGTGGTCTCCTCGTCAAGCCAGCCCCATGCGTAGGAGAGGTCGTCCCCGTCCGCGACGTCAAAGCGGGAGACTACCTCGGAATCCGCCCCCGCCGCCGTGAGGATGACGATCTCCTGCCGGTTCTTGAGGACGTAGAGATACTTCCCGTCCGTCTTGACGATGTCGCCTTCGTCAATACCTTTGACCTGCGCGTTCGTCTCGGAGTAGTCGTCCGAGCCCCAGCCGCCGGCGGATTTCTCCGCTTCGGGCATCGCGACGGTGTTCACCGCCATGTCCATCGTCGCCATCGGGGCCTCGACCGCCGCCTCCTCGACCGCGATATCACCGTCCATCGCGCCCACCGCATACCGGCGATTGTAGCCGCTGGATCCGCCGTAGCTCGTCAGCCGTTCGTACACCGCGTGATAATCGGCGGGCTTCACGATCTCGAGCTTGTGGCTCACGGGCGCGCCGACGTTCACCTCGGTCTCGGGCGCCGTGGGATCGGGATTCCCCGCGATCGCTGGATCGTCGGTTTCCGCGGGCTCGGCAGTCGTCTCGGCGGGCACCTCCGCGGGATTCTCGACGGGCTCGGCCGGAGTCGCGCGGGAACAGGCGCCGAGGGTCAGGGCTGCGAGGATCGCCGCGAGGATTCTCATACCGTTTGTATTCTTCATAGTGAATCAACCTCCGTTTCTTTCTGTCCCTTAGACGTCCGGGAAACGAAAAAAGTTCCGCAAATACACAAAAAAGGCGAAAAAAATGAAATCCCGCCCGCCGGATTGACTTCCACGCCGCGCCGTGCTATAATCGGGGCAGAACGACAAAGCGGGAGGTTCAGATGAGAGACTGCATTCTTTACATCCACGGCAAGGGGGGCTCGCCGGACGAAGCGGAGCACTATAAGCCGCTCTTCCCGGGCGCCTTCGTCCTCGGCCTCGACTACCGCGCCGGGACACCGTGGGAGGCTATGGAGGAATTTCCCGCACTCTTTGACGGGGCGGTCCGGGACGCCTCCTCCGTCACCGTCATCGCGAACAGCATCGGCGCGTATTTCACCATGCTCTCCCTTGCCCAGAAGCCGATCGACCGCGCCCTTTTCATCTCCCCGGTCGTCGATATGCGGGCCCTGATCCTGCGCATGACGGCGTGGGCAGGGGTGACACTCGATGCGCTCGAAGCGCGGCGGGAGATCGAAACGGACTTCGGCGAGACGCTCTCGTGGGACTATTACCGATGGGTGGAGGGCCATCCCGTCCGATGGACGATTCCGACGCGGATCCTCTGCGGCAGAGGCGACACGCTGGTCCCGCGCGAAGAGGTCGTTGACTTCGCCCATTCGATCAGCGCGCCACTCACCGTGATGGAGGGCGGCGAGCACTGGTTCCACACGCCGGAGCAGATGGCGTTCCTCGACGGGTGGATCCGCGGGGCGGTATAAATAGAAATCCCGGGAACGATGGTGCTCCCGGGATCTTTTTGTCCGTCAGGTCTCGAACCCTGCGAACTGGTTCTGATAGAGGTTGTAATAAACGCCCTGCTTCGCGAGAAGCTCGTCGTGATTGCCGTATTCCATAACCGTTCCGTCCTTCATGACGATGATCGTGTCGGCGTCGCGGATCGTGGAGAGGCGGTGCGCGATGATGAGGCTCGTGCGGTTCTTCATCAG
>CACZSA010000010.1 GCA_902783705.1 uncultured Ruminococcus sp. | reverse complement strand
GAGACGACCTGTCCCATGTTGCCGATGCCGAAGGAGGCAAGCACCGCAAAGATCGAGAACAGGACCGCGAGGATCTTGCCGGCCTGCTTGCCGTACTTCATGCGTCCGACGCCGTCGTGCAGGTAGTACATCGCGCCGCCGGACCATTCGCCCTTCTCATTGCGGCGGCGGAAGTAGATGCCGAGGACGTTTTCGGAGAAGTTGGTCATCATGCCGACGATCGCGGCGATCCACATCCAGAACACCGCGCCGGGACCGCCCATCGTGATGGCGTAGGCGACGCCCGCGATGTTGCCCGTGCCGATGGTGGCGGAGAGGGCCGTGCAGAGCGCCTGGAACTGCGAGATCGAGTGCCGGTCGTCGCTCTTCGTGATCGCCTTGTGCTTGAAGAGGCCGCCGATCGTGTTCTTCCACATGTGCCCGAAGCGGGTGAACTGGAAGAAGCGCGTGACGACGGTCATGAGAATGCCCGTTCCGATGAGGAGGATGAGCGCGGGAACGCCCCACACCACGTTGTTGACTTTGCCGTTGACGGAGGCGAGCCCGTCGAGGAAGTTCTGCATAAAAGTACGCACCGTCCTTTGACTGAAATATAAGGGAAAAAAAGATGAGCCCGCCGAAGCGGACCCGCAGAGCAAACGGACAGGCGCGTTCCCAATATCGAAAACGGCCCAGCCTCTGTCCTTTTGCCTGAGAGATTAGCCGCTCACACGGCCTTGCACCTTCGGCACCCGGATCCCCGGGATTCTCCAGAGCGTCATCCGCAGACAGTCCTCGCCGCGCGCGGCACCTGAGAGTTTTACTCCTTCGGTCATCCCGAGTCGAATCGGGATATTTCCTGTCTGTTTCACACGACATGAATGATTATACATCAGACGGCTTCTCCTGTCAAGAGGGATCGATAAAAACTTTTCGTTTTTCCCAAAAATAACCGTCCGTGCTTGACAGGGCCGGGCGGATGTGCTATACTGTATGCCAGAAAGGCAACGGCGTCTTTTCGTTTTTTGCGCGCCGCTGCCTTTTTGTGTTCTCATGCGGTGAAAAAATCTTGAAAAAATCCGGCATGCGTACGGCAGTATATTGAAATATTCACATTATGCGTGTATAATAATAAATTGTGCAAATCTGTCCCGGAAAACCGGGAATACCAACATCGGAGGAACTATGTCGAATTGTGCGATCGTGGGCATCAACTGGGGCGATGAAGGGAAGGGCCGGATGGTCGACCTTCTGACGGATCATTATGACATCGTGGTGCGCTATCAGGGCGGCGGAAACGCGGGTCACACCGTCATCAACGAATATGGAAAGTTCGCGCTGCATCTGCTTCCGTCCGGGATCTTCCGTGGGAACGTGGTCAACATCCTCGGCGGCGGCGTCGCGCTGGACGCGGAGAACCTCTGGCGCGAGATCGAGACGGTCCGGGCCGAGGGCGTGTCCGTCACGCCGGAAAACCTGAAGATCTCCGCGCGGGCGTCCCTGCTCCTGCCGTGGCACCGGGATCTCGACGAACTGGAGGAGCGGCGGCTTGCGGACAAGAAATACGGCTCCACCAAGCAGGGCATCGCGCCGTTCTACGCGGACAAATACGCGAAGAAGACCGTTCTCGCGGGCGAGCTTGTTCATCCGGCGAAGCTACGCGAACACCTCGCGGACCTGCTCGAATGGAAGAACCTGACCCTCACGAAGGTCTACGGCGCGGAACCGTACACGATGGAGCGCCTCGATGAGTGGCTCGCGGACTACGGCGAGAAGATCAAGCCCTTCATCACGGATACGACCGCCGTTCTCGAGGACGCGCAGAAGGCGGGCAAGTCGATCCTCTTTGAAGCCCAGCTCGGCACGCTCCGCGATCTCGACTGCGGCATCTATCCCTACACCACCTCTTCGAACACCATCGCGGCCTACGCTCCCATCGGCGCAGGCATCCCGGGTGCGAAGATCGACGAGGTCATCGGCGTCGTGAAGGCCTACTCCACCTGCGTGGGCGAGGGCCCGTTCACCTGCGAATGGTTTGGTCCCGAGGCGGAAAAGCTCCGCGAGGCCGGAGGCGAATACGGCGCGAAGACCGGTCGTCCCCGCCGCGTGGGTCCCGTGGATATCGTCGCGACCCGGTACGGCGTGAAGATGCAGGCCGCCACCGCCGTTGCGCTCACGAAGCTGGACGTCCTCTCCTACATGGACGAGATCCCCGTCTGCGAGCGGTATATCGTGGAGGGCAAGGAGACGGACGATTTCCCGCTCCCGATGCTCCTCGACGACGCGAAGCCCGTGATGACCTCCCTCCCCGGCTGGAAGTGCGACATCTCCGGCGTGCGGACATGGGCGGACCTTCCGAAGGCCGCGCAGGACTACGTGCTCTACCTCGAAAAATCGATCGGCTGCCCGATCCGCTACGTCTCCGTAGGACCGGAACGCGACAGCATTATCATCCGATAAAGGGGAGGCCGACATGACAGACCGCTACGAATCCCCCCTTTCCACCCGCTATGCCTCGGATTTCATGCTCCGCCTCTTCTCCGCCGAAACGCGCATTCAGACGTGGAGACGCCTGTGGGTTGCCCTCGCGCGCGCCGAATCGAAGCTCGGCCTGCCCGTCACCGATGCGCAGGTGAAGGAGCTCGAGGACAACGTCGGCAACATCGACTTCGCCGCCGCCGAGGCGCGGGAGCGTGAAGTGCGCCACGACGTCATGGCCCATGTGTACGCCTACGGTCTCGCCGCTCCCTCTGCCGCCGGGATCATCCACCTCGGCGCGACGAGCTGCTACGTCACCGACAACGCGGATATCATCCTCTACCGCGACGGCCTCCGCTATCTGCGCGGAGAACTGCTCGCGGCGGTGAAGACCCTCGCGGACTTCGCGACGGAATACCGCGCGCTCCCGACGCTCGGGTACACGCACTATCAGCCCGCCCAGCTTGTGACGGTCGGCAAGCGCGCCGCCCTCTGGATCCAGGACTTCATGTCCGACCTCGAGGAGCTCGACTGGGTGCTTTCCGAAATGAAGCTCCTCGGCTGCCGCGGCACGACCGGGACGGAGGCCTCCTTCGTGGAGCTTTTTGACGGCGACACCGCGAAGATCGATGAGATGAACCGCATGATCTCGGCGGAGTTCGGCTTCGAGCGGATCTTCTCCGTCTCCGGACAGACCTACCCCCGCAAGCTGGATTCGCGGATCCTGAACGTCCTCTCCTCCATCGCCCAGAGCGCGTACCGCATGGCGAACGACATCCGCCTTCTCCAGCATGACCGTCAGATCGAGGAGCCCTTCGAATCGACCCAGATCGGGTCCTCCGCGATGGCGTACAAGCGCAATCCCATGCGGTCTGAGCGGATCTGCTCCCTCGCCCGCTATCTGATGGCGGACGCGATGAACGCCCCGATGACGGCCTCCGTGCAGTGGCTGGAGCGGACTCTGGACGATTCCGCGAACCGCCGCATCGCGCTCCCCGAGGGCTTCCTCTGCGCGGACGCGATCCTGCGGCTCGTGAAGAACGTCTCGAACGGCTTGCGGGTCAACGAGAAGATCATCGAGGCGACGACGAGGGAATATCTCCCCTTTATCGCGACGGAAAACCTGCTCATGGAAGGCGTGAAGCGCGGCGGCGACCGTCAGAAGCTGCACGAGGTCATCCGCGCGGCGTCGATGGAAGCCACAGCGGCGATGAAGCGCGGGGAAAAGTGCGAGCTGCTCGCGAAGCTGGCGGCGACGGGCGAATTCCCGATGACCGAGGAGGAGATGAACGCCCTGCTCGATCCCGCGCTCTACACCGGACGCTGTGCCGAACAGGTGGAGCGCTATATCGCCGAGATCAGCCCGCTCTTCGCCGAAGCGTCGGAGGAGCAGGTCGAGATCAACGTCTGACGGAGGGAAATTATGGACAAAATCCTCGTCCTCGATTTCGGAGGACAATACAACCAGCTCATCGCGCGGCGCGTCCGGGAGCAGCGGGTCTATGCGGAGATCCGCTCGTGGCGCACGCCGATCGACGAGATCCGTGAAGCCGGATACCGCGGAATCATCTTCACCGGAGGTCCGAACTCCGTCTACGATCCCGCCTCCCCGCACTATGACCGCGCGATCCTCTCCCTGGGCATCCCCGTCCTCGGGATCTGCTACGGCTGCCAGCTCATGGCATGGCTCGAAGGCGGCGAGATCGCGTCCGCCGGATCGATTTCGGAGTACGGCAAGGTCGAGCTCCGCCGGGAGGAATCGCCCCTCTTCACGGGGATTCCGGAGAAGAGCGTCTGCTGGATGAGCCACACGGACTACGTGAAGACCGTTCCCGCGGGCTTTCGCGTCATCGGGACGACGGAGCACTGTCCCGCCGCCGCGGTCGCGGATGAGGACCGACGTCTCTACGGCGTGCAGTTCCATCCCGAGGTCATGCACACGGAATACGGGCGGGAGATGCTCTCCAACTTCCTCTTCCGTGTCTGCCGCTGCGCCGGGGACTGGACGATGGAGGATTTCGTGCGCGCCTCCGTCGAGAAATACAAGAAGGAGCTCGCCGGAAAACGGGTGCTCTGCGCGCTCTCCGGCGGGGTCGATTCCTCGGTGGCGGCGGTCCTTCTGCACCGCGCGATCGGGGACGGGCTGACCTGCGTCTTCGTCGACCACGGGCTTCTGCGCAAGGACGAGGGCGACACGGTCGAGAAGACCTTCCGCGAGCGGTTCGACATGAACATCATCCGGGTGAACGCCGGGGATCGGTTCCTCTCGAAGCTCGCGGGCGTGACGGAGCCCGAGCGGAAGCGAAAGATCATCGGCGAGGAATTCATCCGCGTCTTCGAGGACGAGGCGAAGAAGATCGGGCACGTCCATGTGCTCGTGCAGGGAACGATCTATCCGGACGTCGTGGAGAGCGGCGTCGGCGAGGCGGCGACCATCAAGAGCCACCACAACGTCGGCGGCCTGCCCTCGGTGATCGACTTCGACGAGATTGTCGAGCCGCTCCGCACGCTCTTCAAGGACGAGGTGCGCGCGGCGGGGCTGGAGCTCGGGATCCCCTATGAGCTCGTCTGGCGTCAGCCGTTCCCGGGTCCGGGGCTCGCGATCCGCGTCCTTGGCGAGATCACGCGGGAAAAGCTCGATACGCTCCGGGAATGCGACGCGATCTTCCGCGAGGAGGTCGTGGAGGCCGGGCTGGAGCGGACGACAAAGCAGTATTTCGCCGTCCTGACCGACTCCCGGACCGTGGGCGTGATGGGCGACGCGCGGACCTACGGCTATACGGTCGCCCTCCGCGCGGTGGACACCGACGACTTCATGACTGCCGACTGGTCCCGCCTCCCGTATGAGCTGCTCGCGAAGGCCTCGAACCGGATCACGAACGAGGTGAAGAACGTCAGCCGCGTCGTGTACGACATCACCTCCAAGCCCCCGGCAACGGTGGAGTGGGAATGAACGTCTGGACACACAACACCGCGTACCATCCGTGGATTCTGGAGCGCGTGCGCGGCAGGGAAAGGCTCCTTGACGTCGGCTGCGGGGACGGACTTCTTCTTGCGAGGACTTCTCCCGTCTGCGGACAGGTCACGGGGATCGAGGCGGATGCGGAAACGGCGCGGCGCGCGCGGGAGCGGCTTCGCGGGGTGAAGAACGCTGCGGTGATCGAAGGGGATTTTATGAATACGCCGCTTCCCGCCGAAGCGTTCGACGCCATGGTTTTCGCGGCCTCGCTGCATCACATGGACGAGGAGGCGGCCCTTCTCCGCGCCCGGGAGCTGCTGGCCTCCGGCGGGATCCTGCTTATCGTCGGCCTGACGAGACCCGCGGGATTTGCCGATTTCCTCGTCGAAGCGGCGCGGGTGATCCCGTCAAAGATCGGGTCGCTCCTGCACGGTGAGCGGCACGGCGGAGAGATCGGCGTCCCGACTCGTGCGCCTGCGCATGCAACCGCCGAGTTCCGCGCGATCTGCGCCCGCAGTCTTCCCGGAATGCGCTTCCGCCGGGGACTGTACTACCGGGTGCTCGTCGAGTGGGTAAAGGAGGGCGGCCCTTCGGCTGGCTGAAGGCATATCCGGGACCTTATTTGGGGGCGGACTCCTCCCTCCTGGAATACGCGCGAAGCGGCTTTCTGATTATCTTCCGGCCGATTTGCTTCTCTGTGTGCAAAATACCGAAAAAAATGAAGTTTTTTTCATACTTTCGGTCAAGTTTCTTCCAATACCCTATGGATTTTGTCATAAAGATGTGGTATAATAGAAATTGAAGGGATTTCCCGGAATAAATTGAAAACAAAGAAAGAGGAACCATTATGAACAAGCAGGAACTCATCAAGAAGATCGCCGTAGACGCCGGCCTCACCCAGAAGCAGGCAGCGGCTGCTCTCGAAGCGACCGTCAACGCCATCGAAGAAACCGTCGCGGACGGCAAGAAGGTCAGCCTCATCGGTTTCGGCACCTTCGAAAGCAAGAAGCGTGAAGCGAGAACCAGCCGCAACCCGCGCACCGGCGAGCCCGTCAAGGTTGCCGCTTCCACCGTTCCCGCCTTCAAGGCCGGCAAGGAATTCAAGGAAAAAGTCAACGGCTGAGCTTTCTGACACCTTCGAAGGGGACCCCCGCGGGTTCCCTTTTCCTTTTCCCGGGATTCCGAACAGTAAACGAAAGGAGATTTTTCATGTCCTATGCTTTTACAAGCACAGACCGGGATCGGTTCAGCCTGCACGACTGCCGTGCAAAGACGACCAAGATCGGAGCAGACACGCTGACCTTCTCCTTCCCGGACGGCATCTACTGCGCCGATTACGGACGGGACTGGCCGAACACGGGAGCGGCAGAGGTCGTGTTCCCGCTGGATGCGCGGCGGGGCTCCCATGTCTTTCTGTTCCGCGAATCCGATGGGCTCACCGTCCGGGAGTGCGTCACGCTCGGAGAGCTTGCGGAGAAGATCAACGGCGGCGGGTGGGAGCTCGAATTCCTCTATCGCTACGACGGATACGGGGAGATCCTGTACACGGGCTGCCTCTGGAATCTCCGGGAGCCCGGGCATCTCGACGCACAGCTTTTCATCGGCATCGGGGCCAAGACCGTCTTTCACTGGGATCCGCCCGCGGAATGAGCGAAAACGAATAACGAAAAGGGGCTGTCGCAAAACAGTTCAAAAGTTTTGATCGACCTTTTTCAAAATGGCCGCCGGGGATGCGCAGCTCCCCTGTTCTTAGGG
>CACZSA010000009.1 GCA_902783705.1 uncultured Ruminococcus sp. | reverse complement strand
GCAAGCGTCAGCGCGCAAGCAAAACGTGATTACGACCGCGAGCTTGCCGAAGGTGAGCTCGCCTTTGTCTCCGGGCACCGCCCGGCGCTCCGCAGCAGTTAAAGAGCGCGCATATTCAAAACGCGCGCCCTCGTTTTTCATTTCTTCCTCCACGTCGACGGCGACACCGACAGCACGATCGGATAGATCTCCAGCCGCCCGAGAAGCATCGCCGCGGACAGCACCATCTTCGCCCAGACGCTGTACCCGCCGTATCCGCCCATCGGTCCGACCGCCGAGAATCCCGGCCCGACGTTGTTGAAGCATGAAATCGCCGCCGATATGTTCGTCTCCATGTCGAACGGCTCCCCGCCGATCAGGAGAAGCACCGCCGCGAGCAGGATCGCGTACAGCGCAAAGTAGTTCACCACGCCCGTCCGCGTCTCCTCGCTGAGCGGCTTGCCCTCAAAGCGCACCGCATTCACCGAACGCGGATGGCGGAGCCGGTTCAGCTCCTTCCCCGCCGTCTTCACGAGGATCCCCACGCGCGCCACCTTCAGACCGCCCGCCGTCGATCCCGCGCATCCGCCCACAAAGAGGAGCAGGAACAGAATCATCCGCGACAGGTTCGGCCACAGGTTGAAGTCCGCCGTCGCGTAGCCCGTCGTCGTCAGGATCGACGCCACCTGGAACGCCGCCTGCCGGATCGCCTCGCCCGCGCCGGAGAAGAGCGGACGGATGTTCCACGCGATCACCCCGGTGAGGATCACCACGAGCGTCCCGTAGATCCTGAGCTCCTCGCTCCGGATCGCCGAGCGGAACCGCCCGATCAGGATCAGATAGTACAGATTGAAGTTCACGCCGAAGAGGAGCATGAAGGCCGTGATCACCCACTGCAGATACGGGCTGTACGATCCGATGCTGTCTCCCCGGATGCCGAAGCCGCCCGTGCCCGCCGTGCCGAACGCGTGGACCAGCGCTTCAAATAAGGTCATCCCGCCCGCGAGCAGGAAGACGACCTCCGCGAGCGTCAGGCCGATGTAAATGAAATAGAGGATCTTCGCCGTGTCGCGCACCCGGGGGACGATCTTGTCCACCACCGGTCCGGGCATCTCCGCCCGCATGATGTGGATCGAGCGCCCGTTCGCGTCCGGGACGATCGCCATCATCAGGACCAGCACGCCCATGCCGCCGATCCAGTGCGTGAAGCTCCGCCAGAAGAGCCCCCCGCGGCTCAGGGCCGTCAGGTCCGGGAGGATCGAGGCCCCCGTCGTCGTCAGCCCCGAGACCGTCTCGAAGAACGCGTCGTGATACGCCGGAATGTCGCCCGTGAGGACGAAGGGCGCCGCGCCGAAGACCGAGAGAAGGATCCACGCGAGGGCGACCGTGACAAAGCCCTCCTTCGCGTAGATCGTGCGGTCGCAGCGGCGCGTGAGGAAGACGAGGAGAAGCCCGAAGACCGCCGCGAGGGCAGCGACGCCGACGTAGACGAGGGCGACGGTCCACTCGCGGTAGAAGAGCGCGCAGAGGGCGGGAAGGAGGAGCAGGGCCCCCTCGAGGGCGACGATCCGCCCCGCCGTGCGCAGGATCATTTTGTGATTCATCTTATGCCTCGATTAAGGAGGAGTCGTGAGTTTTATGAAGGACGGAGGGATCGTTCGCCGCCTTGCTGCGGGTGCCGCCGCACAAGCGCAGGCCTTCCCCCTCCAGTGTGGTCGAGTTCATCTCCGATGAACTCGGGGTGTCACGAAGTGACGGATGAGGGGAGAAGGAACGCCCTTCGATCGCCGTATTTTCCGCGATTGATCGTTTACCTCTGCGCGAGGATGTCCCCGAGGTCGGAGAGCCGGTGCCCGCCCGCGAGGACGATCACGCGGTCGCCCGGGTGGATCATGTCCGTCGGTCCCGGGACGATCGTCTTCCGGTTCCGGATGATCCCCGCGATGAGGATGTTCGGCTTCAGCATCTTGCCGAGGACGATGATCGGCACGTCCGTCACGCCCTCCACCGGCTCGCGGACGCGGAATTCGAGCGCCTCCGCCCGTCCGTCCATGAGCTTGTAGAGCGTCTCGACCTGCGTCCCCTGCGAATTCTCCAGCGCGCGGGCGTACTGCACCAGCACGTTCGAGATGATCCGGCGGGGGGAGATGAACGAATCGAGCCCGAGCTTTTCCGCCATGGAGGCGAGCTCGTCGCGGTTGATCTTCGAGATGACCTTCGGGACGTTCTGCGACGCCGCGTAGATCGAGATCAGGATGTTCTGCTCGTCCATGCCCGTGAGGGAGACGAAGGCGTCCGTCTCGCGCAGGCCCTCCTCGAGAAGAAGCTCCTGCTGCGCGCCGTCCCCGAGCACCACCGAGACGCCCGGCAGCTTGTCCGCGAGGTCCTCGGCGAGCTCCCGGTCCTTTTCGATCAGCTTCACGTCGACGCCCGAGGCCGTGAGGAGCTTCGCGAGGTAGAACGCCGTCCGGCTGCCCCCGAGGAGCATGACCCGGCGGGCCTTCTTCTGCAGAAGCCCGATCTGACGCAGGAATTTCGCGATCTCCGACGGCGTGGCGGTGATGCCGATGCGGTCGCCCGCCCGGAGCTCAAAGGTGCCGCCGCGGGGGATGTAGACCTCGTCGCCTCTCTGCACGGTGCAGACGAGGACCGTGGCCTTGTATTTGTTTCTCAGCTCCTGCAGCGTGATCCCGTCGAGGACCGAGTCCTCCTTCAGGATCAGCTCGATCATCTCGAAGGAGCGCCCGGAGAAGGCGTCGATGTTCACGGCGGAGGGCATGCGGAGGATGTCGAAGAGCTCGCGCGCGGCGAGAAGCTCGGGGTTGATCGCGAGGGAGAGGCCGAGCTCGCGGCGCATGAAATCGAGGGAGGAGTCGTTGTATTCGGGATTACGGATGCGGGCGATGGTGTGGGTCCGGCCCGCGCCCATCCGCCCGGCGAGGAAGCAGGCGAGCATGTTCAGCTCGTCGGATCCGGTGACGGCGATGAAGAGGTCGGTGTCGCGGATCCCGGCGTCCTCGAGGTTCTCGCAGTCCGCGCCGTTCCCGCACACGCCGATGACATCGTAGATATTGGTGACTTCGGCGATGGCGGCGGGATCCTTGTCGATGGCGACGAGGTCGTGGCCTTCGCTGGCGAGGGAGGAGAGGAGGGTGGTGCCGATCTTGCCGCACCCGCAGACGATGATTTTCATAGGGGTCCCTTCTTTCGCCCGCCGCGGGACCGGGGATCG
>CACZSA010000008.1 GCA_902783705.1 uncultured Ruminococcus sp. | reverse complement strand
TACCGCGGCGTTGCGGTGGAGGCGACGCTTCTGCCGAAGGTGCAGGTGGACATCGTCGTGTCGAAGATCCCGGTCCGCGCGGTGATCGAGACGGCGAAGAGGGTCCTTTACACCGGACACATCGGCGACGGCAAGATCTTCGTCTACGACGTGGAAAACGTCGTGAAGGTCCGGACCGGCGAGGAAGGCTACGACGCTCTGCAGGACGTGGAGTAAATCCGGAAGAGTGATGAGCGCTTCGCGCGTTTACAGTGAAGAGTTCGCTTTGCGAACGTTATGATTCGCTTCGCGAAGCTGGGGGAGACGGAGAAAACGGTTTCGCCGTTCCGTCTATATAACGTGCCGAAGGCAATCATCACTTGCCGAAGGCAATCTTAACTGTTCACATTTGCGAAGCAAATTCATCACTCATTCCTTCGGAGGGTTTGATTTGAGTATTCACGAAGAATGCGGTGTAATCGGGGTGTTCTCCCCGGAGCCGACCGACGCGGCGGGGATCGTCTATGGCGGTCTCTACGCCCTGCAGCACCGCGGTCAGGAATCCTGCGGGATCGTGGTCTCGGACGACGGCGTGTTTGTCTCGCACAAGGATCTCGGGCTGGTCGGGGAGATCTTCGCACCGGAGACGCTCGCAAAGCTGCCGCGCGGGACCATGGCGGTCGGGCATGTCCGCTACGCTACGACGGGCGGTGGAAACAACCGCGCGAACTGTCAGCCCATCGAGGTCAACCACGTCAAGGGGCACATGGCGATCGCGCACAACGGCAACCTCGCGAACGCCGCGGAGCTGAGAAGCGCGCTCGAGCTGAACGGCGCGATTTTCCACACCACCTCGGACACCGAAACCATCGCCTACATGGTGACGCGGGAGAGACTGCGCACGCCCTCCATCGAGGATGCGCTCTCCGCCGCCATGCCTCATCTCGACGGAGCGTATTCCCTCGTGCTCATGTCCCCACAAAAGCTGCTCTGCGCGCGCGATCCCTACGGATTCCGTCCCCTCTGCTACGGCAGGCGGGAGGACGGGATCTGGGTCGCGGCTTCGGAGTCCTGCGCCGTGCGGGCGGTCGGAGCGGAATTCATCCGGGACGTCGAGCCGGGAGAGATTCTCGTATTCACAAAAGACGGCATAACGTCCCGGCGGGAGCACTGCGGAGAGAGACCGCGGCGGTTCTGCGCGTTCGAATACATCTATTTCGCCCGCCCGGATTCCGTCCTCGACGGGGTGAGCGTGCACCGGGCGCGGCGGGAGGCGGGGAGGATCCTCGCAAGAGAGTGCCCTGCGGAGGCAGATCTTGTAATCGGCGTGCCGGACTCGGGCCTCGACGCGGCGCTCGGGTTCGCGGAAGAGTCCGGGATCCCCTACGGCATCGGGCTCATCAAGAACAAATACGTGGGCCGGACCTTCATCGCCCCGGAGGAGAATGGGCACGGGCGGCTCGATCAGGTGAAGATCAAGCTCTCGGCAATCGAGGAAAGTGTGCGGGGGCGGCGGATCGTGCTGATCGACGATTCGATCGTGCGCGGAACGACGAGCGGACGGATCGTGGGACTGCTGCGGGAGGCTGGAGCGCGGGAGATCCACATGCGCATCTCCTCCCCGCCGTTCGTCAGTCCCTGCTATTACGGCACGGACATCGATTCGAAGGAGCATCTCATCGCCGTGAAGCACACCGTCGGCGAGATCGCCCGCATCATCGGCGCGGATTCGCTCGGGTATCTTCCGATCAAAGGACTGCGGGAGATGACCGGGCGGGACGACCTCTGCACGGCATGCTTCGACGGACAGTACCCCACGAAGGTCCCGGCGGACACGCGGAAGGACCGGTTTGAGGCGAGAATTGCGAGGAAGTGATGAGCGCTTCGCGCGTTAACAGGGATGCGTTCGCTTCGCAAACGTTATGATTCGCTTCGCGAAGTTGGGGAGGCGGAGATAACGGTTTCGCCGTCCCCCCAACGTGCCGAAGGCAATCATAACTGTAAATATTTGCAAAGCCAATTCATCACTCCGCATCGCACAATCCATTCAGCGAGGACATAAAAACTATGTGTTCCATCATGACTTGTTACAGGAGCTCGGTCACCCCGGAGGGTTTTCTTTCGGGGTTTGAGCGCACAAAATCCCGGGGGCCGGACGATTCAAGGATCGTCGAGCGGGACGGCGTGCTTCTGGCGTTCCACCGTCTCGCCATCATGGGGCTGACGTCCGAGGGGATGCAGCCCTTCGAGCGGGACGGCTCCCTCGCGGTCTGCAACGGGGAGATCTACGGCTTCGGGGGGCTGAAAGCGATGCTCTCCGCCAAAGGGTATGCATTCGCGAGCGATTCCGACTGCGAGATCCTCCTCCCGCTCTGGTTCGAGTACGGGCCGGACATGTTTCCGATGCTCGACGCGGAGTTCGCCTGCGTGATCTGGGACGGGCGGACGAAGGAGTTCGTCGCGGCGCGGGATCCCATCGGCATCCGGCCCCTGTTCTACGGATACGGCGCGGACGGGAAGATCCTGTTCGCGTCCGAGGCGAAGAACCTCGTCGGACTGACGGAGCGCGTGATCCCCTTCCCGCCGGGATGCTATTGGAAAAACGGCGAATTCGTCCGGTACTGCGACATCGCGAAGCCGGAGACGGTCATCCGGGACGACCTCGACACCGTCTGCCGGAACATCCGGGAAAAGCTGATCGCCGGGGTGGAGAAGCGCCTCGTCGCGGATGTGAAGGTCGGGTTCCTGCTCTCAGGCGGGCTCGATTCCTCCCTCGTGTGCGCCATCGCGCAGAAAAAGAGCGCGGAGCCGATCCGCACCTTCGCCATCGGGATGGAGAAGGACGCGATCGACCTGCGCTACGCAAGGCAGGCGGCGGACTGGATCGGCAGCCGGCACACCGAGGTCATAATGACCCGGGAGGAGGTCCTCGCCTCCCTCGAGACCGTGATCGCCGCGCTCGGGACCTGGGACATCACGACGATCCGCGCGAGCATGGGGATGTACCTCGTTTGCCGGGCCATTCACGAGACGACGGACATCCGGGTGCTCCTCACCGGGGAGATCTCGGACGAGCTCTTCGGCTACAAGTACACCGATTTCGCCCCCGACGCCGCGGCGTTTCAGGCGGAGGCGGAGAAGCGGATCCGGGAGCTGTACATGTACGACGTGCTCCGCGCGGACCGGTGCATCTCCGTTCATTCCCT
>CACZSA010000007.1 GCA_902783705.1 uncultured Ruminococcus sp. | reverse complement strand
GACGTGCGGGACGGCGGCGTCGTGTTCGACTACATCCTCCCGAAGGACCGCTTCCGCGTGCCGTTCCACGTCCGCCGCTTCACGCTTGCCTTCACCGCCGCGGATGTCCCCGCGCTCGGCTACAAGACCTTCGCTGTGAAGACCGACGGAGACGCGAAGCCCGAATCCGATCTCACCGTTTACCGCCGCGGCATGATGAACCGCCGGCTGAAGGTCATGTTCGCCCCCGACGGCTCCCTGACCGTCACGGACCGGAAGACCCGCGCGTCCTTCGTCACCGGGATCTTCGAGGATACGGGCGACATCGGCGACGAATACATCTACGTCGAGGCGAAGGACGGCATCCGCGTCTCGACCGAGGGAGCGCGCGCGAAGATCGAATGCGTCGTCTCCACGCCCGCCGCCGTCACCTTCCGCGTCACGCACACGATGACCGTACCCGCCGGGCTCTCCGACGCCGACCGCTCGCATGACGGGCATGAGCGCGAGGGAGACGGACGCCGCATCGGATCGGCTGTCCTGACCGTCAAGGCCGACTACACCCTCCGCGCCGGAGCCGACCGCCTCGACGTGAAGACGGTGATCGACAACACCGCAGAGAACCACCGACTCGCGATGCTCACGAAGAACGACGTCGACACCGACCGCGTCCTCGCCGAGGGCCAGTTCGATATCGTCGAGCGTCCGATCACGCCGTGGGAGGGCTGGAAGAACCCGACCAAACCCGGCAAGATGACCACCTTCTTCGGACTCACGGATGAGAACAAGGGCATCCTCATCGCGACACGCGGCCTCTGCGAATACGAGGTCCTGCGCGACGGGCACAACACCATGTCCCTGACCGTGCACCGCGGCGTCGACCGCCTGCACGACTGGGGCGTGTTCCCGACGCCGGAGGCGCAGTGCAAGGGCACGCTGACCGTCGAATACGCCGTCCTCCCGTTCGCTGCGGCCCGTGCCGACCGTGAGCGCGCGGAGAACAGCGCCTACGCCTTCGCCGCGGGAAATCCGGCGGTCTGGGGCGGGAAGACCCACGGCGGCGAGAAGCCCGCGGCGGGCAGCCTCGTCGGGATCGGCGGCACGGGATTTGTCGCGAGCGCCATGAAGATGGCGGACGGGCGCGACACGGTGATCCTGCGCGTCTTCAATCCGCATCCCTACGACGCGAAGATGAAGCTCGATCTGAACGTCGGCGGATGCTTCGGCGCGGCGTATCTGACGAATCTCGCCGAAGAGCGCCAGTCGCGCCTCACCGTGCGGAACGGAAAGACCACCGTCTCCGTCCCCTCGAAGAAGATCGTCACCGTCGAGCTTGTGCCGGAGGCATAAAGAGAATAACCAGAGACCCGTCGGGAATTGCTGCACGCGCGGCATCCCCGGCGGGTTTCCTCTCCTGTCGGACTCAAGGACTCGTTGACTTCCTCAACAATGAATGGATTCTTGATTTCTCCCTCCGGGATGGTATAATAAAGGCGTAAGCTTACAAAAAATCAAAAATGCAAGGAGAAACCTTTATGAATATCAAAATCGGAGCAAAAATCAAGGCCCTGCGCCGCGAGCAGAAGGTGACGCAGGAGGCGCTGGCGGCAGGGATCGGCGTGACCCCGCAGGCCGTCAGCCGCTGGGAGAGTGAAAACGGGTATCCCGACATGGAACTCTTGCCCGCGCTCGCCGACTTCTTTGCCGTCAGCATCGACGAATTGATCGGCTATCGGAAATCCGAGCGGGAGGAAGAACTCGCGCGGATCCACCGGGAACTGGACCGCCTGTCCGAGGTCGGTTCCGTGGACGAGCGGATCTGCTTTGCCCGGGAATCTCTCATTCGCTTCCCGGGAGACGACGAGATCAAATCCCATCTCGCCACCTGTCTCTATTTCCGGTGGTCGGAAAATCACGACGAAGCGGCGCGGGACGAAGCCGAGGTCCTTCTCCGGACGCTGATGGAAAACAGCACGGATCCGGATATCCGGTATGATGCCGTCTACACCCTGATCGCGATTTATAAGGAATGCGGAAATCCGGAAAAGGCGTTTGAGACGGCGGGGCTGCTCGCGCCGATGAAATTCTGCCGTGAATTCGCTATGGAGCAGGGGATCGGAGACGGCAAAACCGAATGGTATATTCAGGACGAGATCGGCAAACTTACGGTTTATTTGGGGGACGCCATGAAGTCGCTCGTCCTGAATGAAGACCTTCCGAATGACCCGTCGACGTGGGACAAGAAGATCGAAATGCTCAAAACTTCAAACGAGCTCTATCGGATGATCTATGGAGAAAATCTGATGTTC
>CACZSA010000006.1 GCA_902783705.1 uncultured Ruminococcus sp. | reverse complement strand
CAGCCGAACGGTCAGTGGCTGAAATCCATCACTTTCAGGCTTCCGATCATCAAGGAGGATATGATTTTGAGTTTGGACAATGGATCACATGTTGAGACCGTCGTAAAGCTCGTGCGCCGGGACTCTGGCGAGGATCGGGAATAGGCCCTTCGTGAGTACGACCGACGCGCCCGGCTTTGACACGGAGCAGACATATAGGAAACGGCAGTCGGGTGTGACTGCGGCAAATCGGGATATATAGGGGGGAAACAGGCCATGAAAAGAACCATTTCGCTGATTGCGGCAGGGATCCTTCTGCTTGCGCTGACAGGCTGCGGGAAATACATTTCCAGCTATAAAGCGATCGGCTTTATCCATTCCAACAGCTCGTCCTCGGCGGAGATGCGCTTCTATTCCTTTGACGGTACGATGGTGTTTAAGCTGAAAAGCTCCGGAGAGGGAGATCTGAAATATACGGCGTCGCTCGAGTCCGGTTCTGCCGTTGTCTATTATGATTATTATGGCAGCAAACAGGAATTGTTTACGATCCGTTCCGGGGAATCGCTTGATTCACACGGAGGGTATATCGAATCCGGGACCGTATATATCCTTGTGGAAACGGACGGAGAGTGCGCAAACGGAGCGTTCAGCATCCATGCGGACTGAACGGAGTTCCGATACGTTGGAAAAACAAAGAGGCGGAAAAGTACATTCAGGAGGGGGAAGAATGGATTCCAAACTGTTTGGTGAGGCTATTGTGAAGTTTACCGCGGGGTTGATTCTGGTCGGATTGCTGACGTTTCTTCCCGCGGGGACTTTCGCATACGGACAGGCGTGGCTGCTGATCGGCATTCTGTTCGTCCCGATGTTTATCGCGGGACTGGTGATGATGAAAAAGAGCCCCGAACTGCTCAGAAAAAGGCTGAACGTCCGGGAAGAAGAGGCGGAACAGAAAACCGTGATCCTCTTGAGCGGACTCATGTTTCTGGCGGCCTTTCTGGCAGCCGGGCTGAACTTTCGCTTTCAGTGGATCGTTCTGCCGGCATGGGTCTCTTATGCCGCCGCGGTCGTCTTTCTGCTCGCCTATGCGCTGTATGCCGAGGTGCTGCGGGAAAACGCCTATTTGTCGCGCACGGTGGAGGTGCAGGAGAATCAGAAGGTGATAGACACGGGGCTCTACGGCATCGTCCGGCACCCCATGTATATGAGCACGCTGCTTCTTTTCCTCGCCATGCCGCTGGTGCTCGGGTCGATTCCGTCCTTTGCCATCACGCTTCTTTATGTCCCGATCATCGCCAAGCGTATTCGGAACGAGGAACAGGTGCTGGAAAAGGGCCTGGAAGGATATGCGGATTATAAAAAGAAGGTCAGATATAAAGTGATTCCCTTTGTATGGTGAGACCACACAAAGACAGAGGCGGCTGTCCGCCCTTCAACAGCGGGGAGCGTTGCCGGGAGAAAATGTGAAGGAGAAAGCTATGCAGGACTATGTCTGGTTCATTGTGATCGGCGTTCTTTTCGCGCTGATCGGCATTCTGTTCGCCGTCCTCGGCCGGCAGATCTGGAAAAAGCAGAGGATGGATCTCATCATCCGGTATCATTGCAGCAAGGTTCAGGAGGCGGACAAGCGGTCCTTCTGCGCGCTCTCCGGCCTGGGCATACTCGTCATCGGGATCGGGTTTCTTCTCTCCGGGCTCTGTACGGTGTTTCTCCGGTCCGCCCTCGTCTTTGTCCCCATGACGATCGGGCTGATTGCGGGTATCGTCCTGCTGGCCTCCGCGATCGGGAAGTACAACCGCTGACGGGACGAATAGGATATACACAGGAGAGACCATGAAAGACCCGAAAGACTTCTGCACCTGCACGGACTTCCGCTGTCCGAACCACCCACGCAACCACGACCGGGGCTGCGGGCCGTGCATTGAAAAGAACCTGAAACAGAAAGAGATCCCTACCTGTTTTTTCCGCGCCATCGACTGCGAAAAGCCCACGCCGGGCTGGCACTTTGCAGACTTCGCGGCGCTCGTGGAGAGGGCGAAAGCCGTGAAATCCGGCGAGGTCTTGCCCGACGGGCTGACCGATGCCGCCGTCGGGATCCTCGGGGCGGAGAAGAACAATCCACACGAATGAATTACCGCGGGGAGAATCCCCGACAAGGAGAACAATATGATCTACAACAACATTCTCGAAGCCGTCGGCAATACGCCGCTCATCCGCCTCACCCGCATGCCGAAGCCGGGCAGCGCGGAGGTCCTCGTCAAGATGGAGGGCCTCAACGTCGGGGGATCGATCAAGACCCGGACCGCCCTGAACATGATCGAGGCGGCGGAGGCAGAGGGACTCATCGAGCCCGGGCGGACGATCATCGTCGAGCCCACGAGCGGCAACCAGGGCATCGGCCTCGCCCTCGTCGGCGCGGTGAAGGGCTACCGGACGATCATCGTCATGCCCGATTCCGTGAGCGAGGAGCGGCGCAAGCTCATCCGGCACTACGGCGCGCAGGTCCAGCTGATCCACGACGCGGGGGACATCGGCGCGTGCATCGACGAGTGTTTGCAGACAGCCCTTCGCATGGCGGAGAAAAACCCGGACGTCTTCGTGCCCCAGCAGTTTGCGAATCAGAACAACACCATGGCGCACAAGAAGCACACCGCGCTCGAGATCATGGCGCAGGTCTGCGGACCGATCCACGGCTTCTGCTCGGGCATCGGCACGGGCGGAACGATCACGGGGATCGGGGAAGTGCTCCGCGCGCAGTACCCGGAGATCGAGATCTGGGCGGTCGAGCCGGAAAACGCGGCGATCCTCGCGGGCGGCACGATCGGCACCCACCTGCAGATGGGGATCGGCGACGGGATCATCCCGCCCATCCTCAACCGGGAGATCTACGACGACATCTACATCGTGACGGACGAGGAAGCGATCGAGACGTCGAAGCGGCTGGCGCGGGAGGAGGGACTGATGGTCGGGATCTCCTCCGGCACGAACGTCGCCGCCGCCCTCCGACTCGCGGAGAAGCTCGGAGAGGGAAAAACGGTCGTGACGGTTCTCCCGGACACCGCCGAGCGGTATTTCTCGACCCCGCTGTTCGGGGAGTGAGAAACGGAATCGCCGCCCGCCTCTTGACATTTCCCGCGATCTCGTGTACAATGATTCCGGTCGGATGCGGCGGATTCCGGGGCGGTCCGGGGTTCTCCGCCTTCTCCGACATTTCGAACGGAACAGGCAGCCGGGACGCTCTCTCTCCCCGGGGCAGCTGGATACCGGCAATCGGATGCGATTTCAATGAAACACAAACTCTTTGAAGACAAAGCTTTTTATAAAAAACTCGCGGAACTGACATTTCCCATCGCCTTCCAGAGCCTGATGCTCGCGGCGGTGGCGGCGGGGGACGCGGTGATGCTCGGGCGTGTGGAGCAGAATTCCATGGCGGCGGTCTCCCTCGCGACGCAGATCCAGTTCATTCAGAACATGGTCGTCTCGTCGATGGTGGCGGGCGTGACCGTGCTCGGCGCGCAGTACTGGGGCAAGGGCGACCGGAGGACCGTCGGGGACCTCTTCAACATGGGCCTGCGGCTGAACGGTCTCGTCTCGCTCCTCTTCTTCGCGGCCTGCGTGTTCTTCCCGCGCCCGCTGATGCTCCTCTACGCGGAGGACGAGGCGCTGATCTCGATCGGCTGCGGCTATCTGCGCATCGCGGGTTGGTCCTACCTCATGACGGGGATCTCCCAGTGCTATCTCGGGATGATGAAGATCACCGGACACGCCGCGCGGAGCGCGTGGATCAGCTCGGTGACGGTCGTCGGGAACATTCTGCTCAATGCCGTGTTTATCTTCGGGCTCCTCGGCGCGCCGGAGATGGGCGCGGAGGGAGCGGCCCTCGCCACGGTGATCGCGCGGACGGCGGAGCTGATCTGGGCCGTGGCCTCCTCCTTCGGGAGGGGCTTCTTCAAGCCGGATCTCGCCCGTCTCTTCGTGCGTGACCGTGAGCTCGCCCGCGACTTCCGGAAGTGCACGCTGCCGATCCTCGGGGCATCGCTCATGTGGGGCATCGGCTTCACGTCATACACCGCGATCATGGGGCATCTCGGCTCCGACGCGGCGGCGGCAAACTCCGTCTCGGCGGTCGTGCGCGACCTGATGTGCTGCCTCTGCAACGGCATCGCGACGGCGGGCGGCATCCTCGTCGGGAACGAGCTCGGCGCGGGCAATCTCGAGACCGGGCGGATCTACGGCGACCGGACGGCGGTGCTGTCCTTCCTCGTCGGGATCGCCTCCTGCCTCATCATCCTCGCCGTCTCCCCCCTCGTCGTGCGGTTCATGATCCTCACGGACGAAGCGCGGCGGCTGCTCTCCGGGATGCTCGTCATCATGGCGGTCTACATGATCGCGCGGTGCGTCTGTACCGTCGTCATCAACGGCATTTTCGCGGCGGGCGGGGACACGCTCTTCGATATGTATTCGCTCGCCGTCGCCATGTGGGGGATCGCGGTCCCGACGGCCATGCTCGGGGCGTTCGTCTTCCACTGGCCGGTTCTCCTGGTCTATGCGTGCACCTGCCTCGACGAGATCGGCAAGATCCCGTGGGTCGTGCTGCACTTCAAAAAACACAAATGGGTAAAGGATCTGACCCGGGAACGCTGACCGGGCAGGGAGGAATAAGAATATGAAAACGATCTATCTCGCCGGCGGCTGCTTCTGGGGCACGGAGAAATTCTTCGACCAGTTTGAGGGCGTCGTCTCGACCGTCGTCGGCTACGCGAACGGCAATACCGAAAATCCGACTTATGAGGACGTCAAGCACCGGGGAACCGGGCACGCGGAGACCGTGAAGATCGACTTCGACGAGGAGAAGATCTCCCTGCGCGAACTGCTCGACGACTATTTCCTCGTGATCGACCCGCTGTCCGTGAACCGGCAGGGGGAGGACGAGGGCGTCCAGTACCGCACGGGGATCTATTACGACGACGAGAGCCTTCTCCCCGTCATCCGCGAGCGAGTGGACGAGGAGGCGGAGAAGCTCGGTCAGCCGCTCGCCGTCGAGGTGAAGCCGCTCTTGCAGTTCTTCCGCGCGGAGGAATACCATCAGAAGTATCTCGACAAGAATCCCGGCGGGTACTGCCATATCCCGCGGCGGATGATGCATCTCGCGAAAGGAGAGGAATAACATGAAGGTCATCAACGTCTACGAACAGTATTTTGAAGGCTTCGCGGTCGCATACGGCGTGGAGCGTCACGGCGTGCGGGTCGCGCTCGTCGCCACGTCCGAGGAGGGTACCGTCCGGTATGAAGTGACGGTGAACTTCTTCCCGCACACGGGGGACAATCTCTTCGGCATCTCCTACGACGCGATCGAGACGAAGGAGCTCTACTACGCCAAGGGCCGCCGCTCGAAGAAGCGCGAGGAGGGGTACATGGAGATCCTGCGCACAGTCGCCGACGAGCTCGCCGAAAAGATGGACGGCACGATCGACTGGGACAAGCCCCTGATCGAGGCGCGGAGGGGATGATATGGCGGAGATCACCATTCGCCCTCTGAAAGAGGAGGACGCCGCGTACTTTGCTCTCGAGGAGCGGAAACAGGGCTGGCACACCGAGGAAGGGAAGTTTCTCGATCGGATGCGCGATGTCCGCGCGGGGAGCTGCATTTCTCTTGTCGCCGAGCTCGACGGCGTCCCGGCGGGATACGTGAACGTCTATCACGAAGGAGACTTCGCGTGGACGCCGTTTGCCGGACGAGGATTTCCGGAAATCGTCGATTTCGCGGTGCTTGAAAAGTTCCGCGGACGCGGCGTCGGTTCTGCGCTCATGGACGAGGCGGAGCGCGTCGCCGGGGCGTTTTCGGACACCGTATTTCTCGGCGTCGGACTGCACGCGGGGTATGGCTCCGCGCAGCGGATGTACGTGAAGCGCGGGTACATCCCCGACGGATCGGGTGTCTGGTTCCGCGGCCGGGTCTGCGAGCCCTATACGCCCTGCGAAAACGACGACGATCTCATTTTGTATCTCTCGAAAAAATTGCGGTAAAAAATAGCGGTGAGGATATCTTTATGATCGACAGAGAGCGCATTCTTTCCACCTTCACGACACTCGTCTCCTTTGACTCCGAATCGTTTGCCGAGCGGCAGATCAAGGAATATCTCCGGGGCCGCCTCGACGCGCTCGGGATGCATCCCGTCGAGGACGACGCCGATCTGCTCTGCGGGATGCGTTCGCCCGAATCGGCGGGGAATCTCTATGCCCGGCTCGACGGGAACGCGGAGGGGGAGGCGGTCCTCTTCTCCTCGCACATGGACACGGTGAAGCCCGGGATCGGCAAGCGGGCCGTCGTGCATGAGGACGGGACGATCACCTCGGACGGCACGACCGTGCTCGGCGCGGACGACTGCGGCGGGCTCACGGCGATCCTCGAGGCCCTGACCGTGCTCGTCGAGGAAAACCGCCCGCATCCGACGATCGAGGTCCTGTTCCCCGTCGCCGAGGAGCTGTACGGGCGGGGAAGCGAGCGGTTCGATTATTCGAAGATCGAAGCGGAGGTTTGCTACTGCCTCGATCTCACCGGGGAGATCGGGCACGCGGTGAATGAGGCCCCGACGATCCTCTCGGTCGACGTCATCGTCACGGGCCGCTCCGCGCACGCCGGATTCAACCCGGAGGAGGGGATCAACGCTCTCACGGCGGCGGCGAAAGCGCTCGCGCAGATCCCGACGGGCCGGGTCGCGGACGATACGACGGTCAATTTCGGGATGATCTCCGGCGGTACGATTACAAACGCGGTGCCGGGGGAGGTGAAGATCGGCGGCGAGGTGCGGAGCCTGCGCCACGAGGAGGCCGTGCGGCGCTCGGAGGAGATCCGGCGGATTTTTGAGGAAGAAGCCGATCTTATCGGCGCGCGGGCGGAGGTGGTGATCTGCGAGCAGGTCCATGCCTACCGGACGCCGCGGGATCACCGGGTCGTGACGCGCTTCGAGAAAGCGGTGCGGGCAGAAGGGCTCGTCCCCACGCTCGGCGTGACGTTCGGCGGAGCGGATCAGAACCACTTCGCGCGGCACGGGATCACGGGGATCGTCGTGTCCTCCGCGATGCACGACGTCCACACGGTCCACGAATACACGAAGCGCGGCGAGATCGAACAGCTCGCGGGGATCGTGCTCCGGCTAATGGGGAAGCAGTAAAATCAGAATAGGCATAATAATAACTGCCCGATCTTTTTGCAGATCAGGCAGTTTCTTTCTGTTCTTCTCAGTCCATCTTGATCCGGTCCTTCAGTCCTCTCGCGAGGAGGAAGGCACAGACGATCTTGACGAGATCCGGGACGATGTAGGGGATGACGCAGAGGCCGAGGGCGGTCACAAGTCCGGGCTTCGAGGAGGCCACGACCATGAACCACGCGGTCCCGAAGGCGTAGCAGACGAGATTGCCGACGATCATCGCGGCGATCTGCACGACGGGGCCCTTGCCGAAGAGCTTCACCGCCGCCCAGTAGACGAGCCCGGCGAAGAGAAATCCGATGAGATACCCGCCGGTCGGTCCGACGAGCTTGGCGATGCCGCCGGAGAAGCCGGAGAAGACCGGAGCTCCCAGCGCGCCGAGAGCGAGATAAACGGCGACGGCGATCGTGCCGTTCCGTCCGCCGAGCAGGCCAAGGGCGCAGAAGACGCCGAAGGTCTGGAGGGTGAAGGGTACGGGTCCGATCGGGACGGTGATCCACGCGCACGCGGCGATGAGGACCGCCATGAGCGCGATGTAGACGAGCTGTCGGGTTTCGATGCGTTTTGCCATAAAAAAGTCTCCTCCGGGGAAATTCCACGCTCATTATAGCAGATTTCCCCGGAGGATGTCAAGTGCGCCGCGTGAGAACTTTTCGGGACGCGTTATCCTGTTTTAATGCAAATTGTATCAGTTGACCTCGGAGAGGATGCACTCCGCGTCGCCGGAGATGTGGATCTCGCCCGTGCCGGCGGGGATGAACCAGCTCTCGCCCTTGTGGAGCGGGTAGACCTGGGAGCCGCATTCGAGCTCGGCGCCCTCTCCCGCGTCGAGGACGAGGATCGAGGCGAAGGAGCGGTCCGTCGAATCATAGAGGGCGACTGCGCCGGGGGCGGTCTTGTACTTCACGACGGTGAAATACTCGCAGGACGCGAGGATCTCGCAGACGTCGGACGGCTTGAAGCGGCAGGGAAGCGCGAAGCGGATCGCGTCGATCTCCTCCTTCGTGCGGAGCTTGATGACGTCGATGGCCTTCGCCGTGTGCAGCTCGCGGGGCTTACCGTCGGCGCCCGGGCGGTTGTAGTCGTAGACGCGGTAGGTGATGTTCGAGTTCTGCTGGATCTCGGCGATGAGGATGCCCGCGCCGATCGCGTGGACCTGTCCGGACGGGATGAAGTACACCTCGCCGGGATGCACGTCGATGAAGTTCAGCTCCTCTTCGGTGCGGCCCTCGGCGACGGCTTCGGCGAACGCGGGAACGGTGCAGCCCTCCTTCAGGCCGTAGACGAGCTTCGCGCCTTCCTCCGCCGCCATGATGTACCACATCTCGGTCTTGCCGAGCTCGCCTTCGTTTTTGAGGGCGTATTCGTTGTCCGGGTGGACCTGGATCGAGAGGCGGTCCGCTGCGTCGATGAACTTGATGAGGAGCGGGAAGCGGTCGTACTTCGCGCCGCAGAGACCGAGGACCGAGCGGCGGGCGGAGTCGATGTACTCGCCGAGGGAGATCCCCGCGTATTCACCGCCCGCGATGACGCACATTTCCTTTTCGCGGACCGTGAGCTCCCACGATTCGGCGATTTTCTCGAACGGAGCGGTCTTGTTGTATTCTCTCCGGAGACGGTCGCCGCCCCAGATGATTTCCTTCGATACGGGTCTGAGAAGAAGCGGGTATTTTTTCATGATGACCTCCTTGGGTTCATGGGTTCAGTCGAAGTTTTCCGAGGGTCCGTAGACGATGGCGTTCAGCCAGAGCTCGCACAGGCTCATAGTCAGACCGCGGTGGGAGTTGTGGGACTTGCACCACGCGCGGCGAAGCTCGGGGATGTCCTCCGCCTTCATGCCGTACTGCATCTGCAGGGCGTCGTTGAGGTGGGGGATGATGCCGTCGCAGTCGAACGGGAAGCAGAAGTCGAGGATGATCGCATGGGGGTGGAGCGCCTGGATGAGATTGTAGAGCGAGAGCGCGAGGATATTCGAGACCTCGTCCTGGTCCTTGCATTCGGCGATCTTCTTCTCGACCGTGCATCCCGTGAGCTGGCGGACGGAGCCGAGGTCGCAGGCGTGCCCGTTCTTGCCGAGGATCAGATTGCCGTTCACGACGTAGACGCCGCAGACATAGTGGTCGCTGACATACCAGTAGACGATGTTCTTCTCTTCGAACGCCTCGACGTGGCGGATGTTCGAGCGGGCCGCGGCGTTGATGTGCGAATCGATGACCACGGGCAGGCGGCGGAACGCGCGGCGTACGATCTCCCCGAGGGGCAGGTCCGCGAGCTCCGGAACGCGCGAGGTGAGGACCCGGTCGGCCACCGCGTCGTAGGGACCCGGGACTGCGACGCCGACGCCGATGCAGTTCAGCTCGAGATTGTAGGAGCGGCGGACGTTCGCGATGGTCTCCGCGAGGAACGCCTGCACGTTTTCTTCGAAGGAAGAGCTCGAACGGTATTCGAAATTGAATTTCTCGAGCGTTTCGAGGCGGAGGTTGAGGATCGCGCAGCGGAACTGATACCGCGTGAAATCGAGGATCAGCGCGAACCGCTCCGGATTGATGCTGAGAAGACCCGCGCGGCGTCCTGCCTGCGAACGGACCTCCTTGATCTGCGTTACGACGTTTCTCTCGAGCAGCGCGTCCGCGATCTTGCCGACGGTGACGAGGGAGAGGTCGGTCTTTTCGGAGATCTCCGCGCGGCTGATGCGGTCTGCCTCGGAGATCGCGTTGATGATGGCCTTGATGCTTTCGTATTTGATGCTTTTCAGACTGATGTTGTTCATGGGAAACGTCCTTCCCGCGGTTCTTTGCCGCAATTGGAATTCCGGGGATTGGTTATCATGGATTATTATACACCCATTTTTAAGGCGCGTCAAGGTTCTGTAAATAAATATTATTAAAGAATCGTAAAAACATTGCGTATCGGGAATGACGGACAGCGCGCGCGGGGGTCTTGACATTTCCCGCGGACGGGGGTATAATGATAGGAACGAAGCAACTGACCCGATATGGGCGAGGAGGACGGCATGAACGGGAATGACGAACGCATGGGAGGGGGACTTCCGCATATCCCCGACGCGGAGCTCGACGTCATGCTCGCGCTCTGGCGGTGCGAGCCCCCGGCGACGACGGCGAAGATCGCGCTGCTTCTGCCCGAGGACAGACAATGGAAGACGCCGACGCTCCTCTCCTTTCTCACGCGGCTCGAGAAGCGGGGGTTTCTCGCCGCGGAAAAGCGGGGCAGGGAGTACGTCTGGACGCCGCTTGTCCTGCGGGAGGACTACCTCCCGGCCCTGACGCGGGATTTCCTTGAACGGGTGCATGGCGGGTCCGTCGAATCTCTCATGAAGGCGCTGGAGGAGGACGGGACGATCCCCGAGGAGATCCTCGACGGCCTGCTCGCATGGCTGGAAGAGCGGAGCTGACATGGAGATCAACAAGGCGCGGTTTTACCGGATCGTGTACGACACCACCTTCGACGAGCACGAGCGGTTCAACATCGGGACGTACAAGGAAAAAAAGCTCCACATCATGATGAAGAAGTACTTCGAGCCGGATCCGGCTTTCCACGAGGTCCCCTCGAACGGCTTCATCGCGGATATCCGGCACGGGGAGGAGATCACGGAGATCGAGACCTCCGGCTTCTCCGGGCTGAAACCGAAGCTCGAGGCATACCTGCCGGAGTTTCATGTGAACCTCGTGCATCCGCTCGCGGGGCTGAAATACGTCTCGTGGATCGATCCCGAAACGCGGGAGATCTCCGGGCGGAAGAAGTCCCCGAAGAAGGAAGGGCTGTACGATCTGCTCTACGAGATGATCTACATCCTGCCGCACGTCGCCTCACCGAATCTCACGGTGCTCGGGCCGGTGCTCGAGGTGGACGAATACCGCCTTCTCGACGGTTGGAGCCGGGACCGGAAGCGCGGATCGCACCGCTTTGAGCGGGTCCCGGTCGACCTCACGGACATGCTCGAGCTCACCTCCGACGACGACTACCGCCGCGCGATCCCGGACATCCTCGGCGAGCGCTTCGCCGTGAAGGACTTCTGCCGCGCGTGCCGCCTCGGGGATTCCATGGGCCGGGCGGTCGTGAAGGTCCTCCTCGCGCGGGGCGTGCTCGCGGAGGCCGGAAAAGAGGGCCGGGCGATGACCTACGCGCGGGCATGACGGGCAGATTCCGGGGCGGAAAATGAAAGATCCCTGAGAAATGCGTTGGATTTTAAACCTTTTCTTAAAACTTGAAAAAAGAACTTGCATTCCGCGCGGAAACAAGGTATAATATTCCCGGCGGCATGCCAAGAAATTGATAAGGACGGTAACGATCATGAAATACGGCATTCAGATGTACTCCCTCCGCGACATCACCCCCGAGGATCTCGACGGCGCGCTGAAGGCGGTCGCAGACATGGGTTATTCCATGGTGGAATTCGCGGGCTTCTTCGGTCACTCCGCCGAGGACGTAAAGGCGATGCTCGACAAGTACAGCCTCGTCTGCTCCGGTACCCACAGCGGTCTCTACGACCTCTTGAACGATTTCGAGGGCACCGTGAAGTACCACAAGACCATCGGCAACAAGAACTACATCATCCCGGGCCATGACCTCTCGACGAAGGAAAAGCTCGACACCTTCATCGCGCAGGTCAACGAGATCGCGCCGAAGCTCCGCGCCGAGGGCATCGAGCTCGGATATCACAACCACTCCCACGAATTCTTCGACATGCCCGAGGGCTACCAGATCCACCGGGAGCTCGAGGCGAGAGCGGACCTCTTCTTTGAAATCGACACCTACTGGGCGTATGTCGGCAAGCAGGATCCGATCGCGACGCTTGAGAGACTGAAGGACCGCGTCCCGGTCATCCACCTCAAGGACGGCGACGCGGACGGACACGGCTGCTCGCTCGGACAGGGCACGGCTCCCGTCGCGGCGGTGCGGAAGAAAGCCATCGAGCTCGGCATGCAGATCGTCGTCGAGAGCGAAGGCCTCGATCCGACCGGACGCGAAGAGGTGCAGCGCTGCATCGACTTCCTCCGCGCCGAGGATGCGAAGGAAGCCGAATAATTCCCCCGGATAATCCCCGAAAATACTGTAAAGGAGCACGCGGACCTTGGCGAACAGAAACAACAACTTTGACATTCCGATCCCGCTGATCGTGCTGGCGTATATTTTCTACTGGCCTGTCGGGATCGTTCTCACCATTCTCCGCGTGGTCTCCGAGAATCAGAAGAAGCAGAACGCCGCGAACCAGCATCAGTCGGCGGCCCAGATGCGCGCGGAATTCGAACGCCGCATGGAAGCCGACGCCGCGAGACGTCAGGCGGAACAGAACCGCATCTACGCCTCCGAACGCCGCCGCGCGCTGCAGCAGAATACGCAGCAGGCCTCCGCGAAGCAGAATCCCGTGGTGACCAATCCCTATTACCGCGAGCAGGTCGACCGCAAGGCCGCGCAGAAGGCCAAGAGCTCCGGCTCCTACGGCGGGCTCATCGCGGGCGGCGTCATCAGCACGATCATCGCGGGCATCGGCGCGCTCATCACGCTCCTCAGCTTCTCCTCCTCCGACGCGCTCCTGCCGTTCTTCACGGTCGCCGCGCCCTTTGCGGTCTTTGCCGCCGGCTTCTTCATCGGCGCGAAGCTCGTCAAGGAAAATGAGATCGACGTCAACCGCATGAAGAAGATCATCGGCTCAAAGGAGAGCTACAACCTCTCGAAGCTCGCGTCCGCGTCCGGCAAGAGCCTCAAAAAGATCCGGAAGCAGCTGCAGAAGATGATCGACAAGGGCGTGTTCGGCGACAACGCGTACATCGACCTCGGCACGAACAACTTCATGCGCCATCCCGACGCCTCCCCGGATGATCCCGAGGGCTTCGACTACCGCACCGTTTACGGCGACGTCTTCGCGAAGAAGAAGGCCGCGGAAGGCGAGGGGGCTGCCGAGACGCCGGAGGACGACAGCGACGAGGCGCGGTTCGCGAAGATCCTCGCCGAGATCCGCCGCCTCAACGACGAGATCGAAGACGGCCCCGTATCCGACCGGATCGACAAGATCGAGGAGCACACGCGCCATATCTTCGACTACGTGACCGAACATCCGGAGGCCATGCCGCAGATCCGGACCTTCATGAACTACTACCTGCCGACGACTCTCAAGCTCCTCGAATCCTACAGCCGGATCGAGCGCGTGGGCGTTGCCGGGGAGAACATGAAGAAATCGAAGGAGAATATCGAAAGCATCCTCGATCTGCTTGTCGTGGGCTTTGAGCAGCAGATCGACCAGCTCTTCCGCAACGAATCGATCGACATCACGGCGGATATCGGCGTGCTCGAGACGATGATGGCGAAGGACGGGCTGAGCGGAAAGAACGACTTCGACATTGCCTCCTTCGTCGACGGCTATTCCGACGAGATCACGGACGAAATCTCCGATGAGCTCGGCGGCGCGGCTGCACAGAAGGCGCCGGACAACAAATAACAGAACGACCGTCGACGGCTTCCTGCCATCGGCGGTTTTTTCACGCGATCCACTTGCGGGACGCGGGAATTTATGGTAAGATAAAGAAAAACGAGAACAAGGGGGATTCTGCCATGACCGAGCGGGAGAAAATGTATGCGGGGAAGATCTACGACCCCTTCACCGAGGGGATGCCCGAGGACCGCGCGAGGGCCCACCGCCTCTGCAAGCTCTACAACGACACCTTCGACGAGGACGCCGAGGAACGCGCAAAGATCCTTGCCGAGCTGATGCCGCACAACGGACACGACGTCTATCTGCAGGGGCCGATCCACTTCGATTTCGGCTATAACATCGCGATGGGCGACGGGAGCTACGCGAATTTCAACTTCACGGTGATCGACGAGGGCCGCGTGACCATCGGGAAAAACGTCTTCATCGGTCCGAACGTGACCCTCGCGACGGCTATCCATCCGCTCTGCTGGGAGGACCGGAACGCCTTCTTCAACGAGAAGACCGGGGCCGTGACGAACCTCGAATACACGGGCTCAATCACGATCGGAGACAACTGCTGGATCGCCGCGAACGTCACGATCTGCGGACCCGTGACGATCGGGGAAGGTTCGGTCATCGGCGCCGGAGCCGTCGTGACGCGCGATATCCCGCCGCATGTGATCGCCGTGGGGAATCCCTGCCGCGTCCTGCGCGAGATCACCGAAGCGGACCGCCTCGCGAATCACCCGGAGCGGTTTGACGAATAAACCGTTCTCATTCATCCTTTTCAGAAAGGACCGACGCCGTGACATCCGTACATATCACCCTCTGCCCGAGGTGGGCGGACAACACCGTCTCCTCGCTCGCCGTCCGGATCGACACCGATCTCACCGCAAAATCCGGCGAGCCGCTTTTCCGCATCCAGTCCCAGAGCTACGACAAGCCGTTTCTCGATCGCGAGGAGGATTTCCGCGCGTCGGACTTCGACGGGGAGATCCCCATGGAGACAGCGGAGCAGCATGAGGGGGCGATCACCTATCGGATCTTTCTCCCGACGCGCGAGGGGCAGGGACCCGTTCGCATCGCCTACCGCGTGAAGGTCGCGCCT
>CACZSA010000005.1 GCA_902783705.1 uncultured Ruminococcus sp. | reverse complement strand
GACGGCGGTGACAAGGAGGACAAACGGGTAGGTGTCCTCTCTTCGCGTGATTTGCTTCGGATGTGCCTCCCGATATTCGATCGCGCGGACAGCTTTCTGCACCTGTTTTCGGAAAAACTGTATGAGATGTTTCATAGGTAGTCCTCAAATGGGTTCAAGAGAACGTTATTATGTATCTATCATACCAAATCTCATCCGATTTGTCAACACCTTGCGCTATTTTTTCATAAAGAATTATGCAAACGCAGAAAACGCCTGGGTGTTGTGAAAACGTCCGAAGACCCTGACGCATCATAGAAGATGTCAGGCGGGAGAGAGAAGCCCGGAAAACCTCACGCCTCGCCCGTTTCGCTTTTTTCTCCCGCTCCTGTTCAGCATCCATCTCCTCCGTCCGTTCTGATGTTTTCCTGTGATCCGTGCGCTTCATCCTTTTGTCTGAGACGCAGATGCATCTGTCCGTCGCAAAAAACAAACCCCCGGAGAGAAAAACTCGCGGGGGTTCTGTGTGTCTCGGGTTTATTTCAGCATTTCCTGACCGCCCGTGACGGGGACGGCCTGTCCGGTTTCGTATTTCTGATCGATGATGTAGAGCACCGCCTTCGCGACGTCCTCGATCCGGCAGCCGCGTCCGAGCGGGACCTTCGCCTCGTAGAACTTCCGCACGTCGGCGACCGTCTTCGCGCCCGGGACCTTTCCGGCGTTCAGATACTGCACGAAGAGGCCCTTTTCCGGATCGCTCCACAGCGGACCGTCGAGGAAGTTGCCGGGGCAGACCGCGTTGACCTTGATCCCGAAGGGCGCGAGCTCCAGCGCGAACGACTGTGTCAGGCCGATGCCGCCGAACTTCGAACCCGCGTAGGCGAAGTTCTTGTTCGATCCGGCAAGTCCGGACTTCGAGTTGATCTCGATGATGTCCGCCATGTACTCCGGCGAGACCGCGCGCTGCAGCTTCATGACCGCGGACGCGTACTTCGCGCAGAGGAAGTAGGCCGTGTAGTTGACCGCCGTGACCAGTTCGAGATTCTTCTTCGTCATCTCTTCGAGCGAGCCCGCGCGGACGATCCCGGCGTTGTTGACGAAGATGTCGAGACCGCCGAAGGAGAGGACGGTCGCCTCGATCATCTCCCGGACGCTGTCCTCGTCGGAGACGTTCGCGGAGACGGCGAGCGTCGCGGATCCGGTTTTTTCGGAGATCCCGGCCGCCGTGGCCTTTGCGCCGTCAAAGTTCATGTCGGCGATGACCACCGCCGCGCCCTCGTTCGCGAGGAATTCCGCGATCCCGGCGCCGAAGCCCTGCGCGGAGCCCGTGACGACGGCGATCCTGCCTGCGAGCTTCTTCGACGCGCCGGGGGCGAGGGAGACCTTCGCGCGGTAGCTTTCGACTTCCCAGTTGACGATGAAATCGACCATCGCGGGAGCCATGTGCCGCACGCCGCCGAAATTCTCCGCCATGACGGTGATCGCCATGCAGTCGGTCCACACCGCCGCCGCCGTCTTCGCCTCTTTCAGCGTCTTGCCGATCGTGAACATGCCGATCCCGCGGGCGAACGCGACCTTCGGGGCGAATCCGCGGCGGGCCTTCAGTTCATCGAACGCTGCCCGGATTCCGTCCGGCGTGAAGTCCTCGAGCCAGAGCGGTTCAGCCTTGCAGTAGACGATGTGGTCGGGGGAGAGCGGCTCCTTCAGGACGGAGAAGGCCTCCGCCGAGGACGCGAAATCGAGCACGGTTTTGTTCGCCGTGAAGACGACGGACGCGCCGCCCTCTGCGTCATAGAGCATCCGGAGCACCGGCGCGATCTTCGCCGCGGTCGTGCGGTCGGTATCCGCTTCGGTGAAGTCGGGGCTGACTTGGATCTCGGCGTCGAGCCTGCCCATCACGGAGGAGACGAGCGCATCGAGCGCCTCGCCGGAATCTGCCGCGAAGAAGATGCCGTGATTCTGCAAGAACACCACGTCGGCGTCCCGTCCGCATTCGGCCTTGTAGGTCTGCATCATCGTGCGGCAATGGGAGGCGAGGATGTAGCCGGGCTCGCATTCGTCGACCCAGACGGCGTCGGGGAAGAGCCGCTTCATGCCGTCCTTCCCCGCCTTCGAGCAGGTCAGCGCGTTGACGCGGGACGGATGGACGTGCAGAATGAACTTCTGCGGGAAGAGATCGTGCAGCAGCGTTTCCACGGAGGGACGCTTTGCTTCCTCGCCGGGGAGCTTCGCCGCCATCATATCGGAGAGGACCTCCGCCTCGCGCGCCGCCTGATCGGGGGAATAGGTCTTCTCCCAGATCGCCGCGAGCTTTGCGCGGTCCATCTTCACGAATCCCTCCTCCGTGATCGTGGCGAGGGACGTGCCGCTCCCCTTGACCCAGAGGGTGTCCTCGGTCTTCATCGACGTGTTCCCGCCGCCCGCGAGGACGAATCCGGGATCCGCGCCGTACCGGTTGGAATAGGAAACGAGCGTTTCGATTGCTGTGCTCATCTTGAAAAACTCCTTCTTTCCTGAAAATGATTGCAGAATTCAGTTCTTGTCGATCCCGCCGATCTTCGCGTAGACCGCTACGCGCTCGTCGAGGTCGGGGTATTTCGCCTTCGCCGCGTCGGAGAACAGGGCGTCGTCGAGGTTTTCGGTCGCCGCGATCTCCTGCCCGATCAGGGCGTAGGTGGCGGTGAAGAGGTTCGGGTAGTCGGCGAGCGCCTCGCAGATGAAGGACTGGCGCGGGGAGTTGATGTCCTCTCCCGAGATCTGATAGAGGCCGCGCGCACGGCAGAGGCTCATGACGCGCTCGAGCTGTTCCTTTGTGTTCCGCGAGGGCATATAGGTCACGGCGTCGAAGCCGCAGTCCGCGAGGGTGTCGAAGAGCTCATCGAGGTAATCGTCCTCGAACTTCTGCGCCTTCTTGTCGCCCGTCGGGGATTCACCGACGTCGCCGAGGTACGCGTAGGCCGAGACCGCGCCGAGCTTCTTCGCAAGCGCCGTGAATTCCCGGATGTTCATGCATTCGTCCGTCGCATCGACGTAGAACTTCTCGACGAGATGGCCCTTCAGAACGCCGAGGATGTCGTATTCATAGAAATTGTCCGGCGCCGTGAGGAGCTTTTGGCGGGTCTTCTCGCTCATCGGCGCGCCCGTGAGGGTGTCGATGAAATCGCAGGCTGCCGCGCGGTCCGGGTAAGCCGCCGTGATCTTCTTCGTCAGGCCCATGCAGATGTGCCGCTCGGTCACGCTTCCGCCTTCATGCGCCATGGAGAGCGGGTAGACGTCGCGGTCGAAATCGAGCGTGATCCCGGCGGAGGCGACAAGGTCGTTGATCTTCGCGACCATTTTGCGGTTGCGTTCGTTGCGGCGTTCACGCAGGCCGCAGAGCACCGATTCCGCCGCGTCGATCTGCGTGTGCGGGATCCCGTGCATCGCGAGATAGGCGCAGGACTTCTGGTCCGGATTGTTGATCCTGCGTCCGACGAGGGGCGTGCCGTCGACGTTCACACGGCATTCGAAGCCGCAGGTGATCGGCATATCCATGATCGCGCCCGCCTCGATGAACTCCCGCATGCCGCCGACGGAGTCGTGGTCCATGATCCCGGCGGTGCGGAGTCCGGCCTTCCACGCGTAAAAGACCGCGGAGGTCGGCGTGTAGGGCGAGAACGAGTAGCAGGTGTGGATGTGGTTGTTGACGAAGATCCCGCGCGGGGGGGCGGCGATCTCTCCGGCGTCGATCCTGCGTTTCAGGCCGCGCAGCGCGTCGAGGCGTTCGGAGGCCGGGATATCCGTGCGGCTGATGGTGGTGAGCAGTTCGCTTGTGTTCATATTGTCGCCTTTCTGAATGTCAGAAAATATTCACTTCATGACCCCGGTACGCCTCGCCGTAGAGAAACGCCCGGGTGCGCTCGTACCGTTCGCGTTTTGCCGCCGCGTCGCCGGATACGGGATCGAAATCCCTCCGGAGGACGGCACGGAGCATGACGTTCTTCGGTGTATCCTCGGGATCGACGAATTCGGTCGCGTCCGTTTTGTAGCCCTCGGCCTCGAGCTTGAGCAGGCGCAGGGCGTCCGTGGCGGTCGCGGCGAGCTTCTGGCGCAGGAGGGGGACGGAGGCAATGAAATCGAGCGTCGGGCAGTCCATCGCCCGGTTGAGCTCATGCTGGCAGCACGGCGTCGAGAGGATCATCTTCGCGCGCTTTTTCGAGGCGTAGTCGAGAACGAGATCGGTCGCCGTGTCGCAGGCGTGGAGGGAGAGGACGAGGTCCGGGGCGCATCCGGGATCGAAGTCCCCGATATCCATCGCGAGGAACTCCATCCCGTCAAAGCCCGCCTCCCGCGCGATCCCGGCACAGAATTCCATGACGCTCGCCTTCCGGTCGACGCAATACATTTTGACCGTCCGGTGCGCGATCTGCGTCAGGACGTAATAGGCCGGCCGCGAAGGAAAGGTAGCTCTTCCCGCAGCAGAGGTCGCAGACGGTGAGCGTGCCGTCCCCGCCGATTTTCCGCTCCGCCTCGGCGACGTACTCCGAGAACCGGGCGATCTGGCGGAATTTCGCCTGCATTTTGTCGTGGACGCGTCCGGTTTTGTCCGAGATCCCGAGCGGGACGAGAAAGGGCTCCGCGCCCGTGAGCAGCCGCTTTTTCACGCGGTCGTTCCCCGGTTTCGGGAGGATCGTGGGGACGCCGGACGCGTAGACCTGCCCGACCGTACCCTTTTTGAGAAGGGTGACGGTCCCTTTTTTCGAGATCATGAGCGAGGCTGTGCCGCCCGCGTCGGTCAGATCGGCCTTGCGGTAGGTGTCAAAGAGGCGTCCGACGGTTTCGGGGATCCCCTCCGCCGGAACGTTTTCCTGCGAGACGCGGCCCTCCGTGAGGGAGGTCTCGAGCTGGACGAGGGTCTCCCCGCCGATCGTGCGGAGCGTACCCCGGCATTTCAGCGCGTCGCCGGAGACGGGGCTGTGGAACGTGACGTTCGCGAGCGTTCCGGCCCGGACCGACGCGGCGAGCAGATCGGCGAAGAACGAGATTTTATCGTGTGTCATCGCTTATTTCTTTTTCTTCTTCCCGTTGTTCTGTCCCGGAAGCGCGCCGTAGTTGATCTTCTTCTCCGCCGCCTCGGGTTCCGGATCGGCGGGCGCGGCTTCGTCGACGGCGGCCTTGCTCTTCTTGAACTGGAACTTGCTCTCCGTGCCGTCAAAGATGCGCTTGAGGTTGCCCCAGTGCTTGACGACCACGATCACCGCGATGACGATGGCGATGAGCTGGCAGAGGTACATGTGCGGCACGAGCGCGAGCAGGGCCTTGTTCATCCGGTTGAAGAGGAGGGGGAAGAGCACCGAGCAGAGCACGGAGCCGAACGAGATGTATTTCGACATGGCGACCACGAGCAGGAAAATCGCGAGGAGCACGAGGAAGATGCGCCAGTCGAGCATGAAGAGCATCGCCGTGAGGCAGAGGATGCCCTTGCCGCCCCGGAAGCGGTAGTACACCGGGAAGATATGTCCGAGGAAGCACGCGAATCCTGCGATGTAGGCCGTGAGATAGCCGAAGCAGCACCAGCCGATCATGATCGCGAGGACGGTTTTCAGAAAATCGCCGACGAAGGTGATGATCGCGGCGCGCTTGCCGTAGATGCGCATGATGTTCGTGAAGCCCGCGTTGCCGCTCCCGTAGTTGCGGATATCGTCGTGGTAGAACTTACCCGAGACGATGATCGCCGTGTTGACCGATCCGAGGAGATAGGGGATGAGGATATAGACGAACGCGAGGAGAAGGGAGGCGGCGAGGGGGACGTCCTTCCAGAAATATCCGATGAGTCCCTCCGCGCCGAGCTCGGAAAAATGCGGCGACAGGAAAAAATACAGCATTTACTTTTTGCCCCCGAAATCCTGATCTTCGTTTTCGCCCCGCTGGCGGATGATGAGCCGGATCGGCGTCCCGCGGAACCCGAACGTCTGCCGGAGGCAGTTTTCGAGATACCGCTGATACGAGAAGTGGAAGAGCTCCGCCATGTTGCAGAAGACGACGAAGGTGGGCGGCGCGACCTCGCTCTCGGTCATGTAGTAGATCTTGAGCCTGCGGCCCTTGTCGGACGGCGGCTGGACCCGGGCGACCGCGTCGGCGAGAACGTCGTTGAGCATGCCCGTCGTCACGCGCAGCTTCGACTGCATGTTGACGTAGTTGATCTGCTCGAAGAGCTTTTCGACGCGCTGTCCGGTCTTCGCGGAGAGGAAGAGGATCGGCGCATAGGTCATGTAGGAGAGCGCGTCGTAGACCTTCTTCGTGAATTCGTTCGTCGTGTTGTTGTCCTTGTCGACGAGGTCCCACTTGTTGATGCAGATGATCGACGGCTTGCCCGCTTCGTGCGCGATGCCCGCGATCTTTTCGTCCTGCTCGGTGACGCCCTCGGTCGCGTCGATCATGATGAGACAGACGTCCGCGCGGTCCACCGCCATCTTCGCCCGAAGCACGCTGATCTTCTCGACCCGGTCATCCACGCGGGACTGCCGGCGGATGCCCGCGGTGTCGATGAAATTGTACTTGCCGTGGCTGTTCTCGAAATAGGTGTCGATCGCGTCGCGCGTCGTGCCGGGCATGTCGGAAACGATGCACCGTTCGTCGCCGAGGATGCGGTTGACGAGGGAGGATTTTCCGGCGTTCGGCTTGCCGATGACCGCGACGGAGATCGTCTCGTCGTCCTCCGCCGCGCTCTCGAACTCCGGCAGGGCGTCGAGGACCGCGTCGAGCACGTCCCCGCTCCCGCTGCCGTGCAGGGAAGAGATCGCGATGGGATCGACCTCGAAGCCGAGCTCGTAGAACTCGTAGAAGGTCGGGTCCACGTCGCCGATTTTGTCGGACTTGTTCACGACGGGGATGACGGGCTTGCCGCTTTTTTTCAGCATGAGCGCGATGTCCATGTCGTCCGCGACGAGCCCCGTGCGGATATCGACCATGAAGATGATGACGTCCGCGGTCTCGATCGCGATCTGGGCCTGCTCGCGCATTTTCTGGAGGATGACGGAATCGGTCTTCGGCTCGATGCCGCCCGTGTCGATGACCATCATCACCTTGCCGCGCCATTCGCATTCGCCGTAGATGCGGTCCCGGGTGACGCCGGGCGTGTCCTCGACGATGGCGCACCGCTCGCCGATGAGTTTATTGAATAAGGTGCTCTTGCCGACGTTCGGGCGTCCGACAATCGCAATGACGGGTTTCATAAATATAAATCTCCTTTCGTTGAGAGGGGAGTGAACAGGTTTATTTTGGGGAAGGTGCGCTCACCACGATACGCCGAGGAGCGCGTCGCAGAGGGCTGCGCCGTCGTTGTCGACAAATTCGACGGGGACGCCGAGCGCCTCGGAGAGCTCATCGGGCGTCATGCCGTCGAGGAAGAGGTCGCCCTCGGCGCGCAGGGTCGTGCGGGAGAGATAGAGCGTCGAGCCGAGCGGCTTGTCCCGGAGTCCTTCGGCGAGGTCCCGGCCCGTGAGCAGTCCCGTGACCGTCACCTGTCCGCCGAAGAAGTTGTTCTTCACGGGATAGACATGCACGGAGGCGTTCGGACACCTTGCCGTGAATTCCCCGGCGAGCTGTGCGATCGTGCCGTATGCCGCTTCTCCCGTGGCGACGGAGACCTCGCGTCCGGGCGGGCAGTCCTCGGCGTCAACCATCGAGAGGGCCATGCGGAACTCGTGCGAGAGGGAGGTGAGCATCCCGACGCCGTTGTCGATCTGCGTGTAGTCGCCGTAGAAATCGTTGTCCGGCAGGGGCGTGCCGCTCTTGACGTAGAATTCGTCCGAGGCGAAGAAGAGCTTTGCCGGCTCTCCGTCCTCGCCCCAATGGTCCTTTCCGAAATCCTTGTTGAACGCGTCGATCTGGCGGATGACGGCGGCGCATTCGTCCGGCGTGAAGGGCTCGAGCGGATAGAGGCCGTGCCGGTGCGCCGTGAGCCCAACGGGGACGACCGAGACGGAATCCATGGCGGGCCAGTATGCCGCGAGGTCGCGCATCGAACGGTCGAGCTCCTCGCCGTCGTTGAGTCCCCGGCAGAGCACGATCTGTCCCCGGAGCGTGATCCCGGCGTCCGCAAGCCGACCGAGATACCGGAGCACCTCGCCCGCGCGCTTGTTCTTCATCATTTTTACGCGGAGCTCGGGATTGGTCGCGTGGACGGAGACGTTGACCGGGGAGATGTGCATCTCGATGATCCGGTCGATGTCCTCGTCCCGGAGGTTCGTGAGCGTGACGTAGTTGCCGTGCAGGAAGGACAGGCGGCTGTCGTCGTCCTTGAAGTAGATCGTGTCGCGCATGCCGGGCGGGTTCTGGTCGATGAAGCAGAAGAGGCATCCGTTTTCGCAGCGGTGCTTCTTGTCCATGAGCGGCGTGCCGAATTCGAGGCCGATGTCGTCGTATTCGTTCTTTTTGATCGTCACCTCGACGATGTCCGGCCCGCGGTGGAGCTTGAGCGTGACATGCTCCTCGGCGAGGCGGAACCGGTAATCGAGAACGTCATGGATGGGGTGTCCGTTGATTTCAAGGAGCCAGTCGCCCTCGACAACGCCCGCGCGCGCGGCACGGGAATGGGGAAGAACCCCGGTGATCTCGGGCATAGAAACTCCTTTCCGCGCCGGTCTCATGGATCGGCGAGATCAAAAATACCCTATTATATCAGGGTATATTATACTCTTTTTTTTCTCCGAGGTCAACAGCGGAGAGCGAAAAAGGCGCAAATATTCCGCCCGCCGCACGGGAAAAGACAAATCCCCGTCCGGTTTTGTCCGAACGGGGAGGGTAATGTCTGCGTCAGTCCGCATAGACCGACGTGATTCCGAGATATTCCTCGAGCGTGAGACCGGATGCGGTCACCTCCTCGGCGATCTCCCTGCCGAGGTAGCGGATGTGCCACGGCTCGTAGCGGTAGCCCGTGACGGATTCCTTTCCCTCGGGATAGCGGAGGATGAAGCCGTATTCCGCGCAGTGCGCCGCGAGCCAGATGCCCTCGGGCGTATAGGCGAAATCGTAGTCGAGACTGTTGACGTCGATGGCGAGACCCGTCTGATGCTCGGAGTGGCCCGGGCGCGCGGAGTAGCGGTCGGCCTCGGCATATCCGTCCCGCGCGGCATAGCGTTCGTAGAGGCCCGCCTGATACTCATAGGAACGGTACGTCGAGATCGGGTAGATCGACAGCCCGTCCCGCGCCGCGCCTGCCATCAGGGCGTCGAGCGCCGTCTGGCATTCTGTGGTCAGTCCGCCGGGCGCGTAATCCGCAGGGAGGGAATAGGTCTTGTTCGCGATGAGGATGCCGTCGACATAGGTCACGCCGCTGATCGTCTCGATCCGGTGCTCCGGGGCGGTCATCGTGAAGGAGATGCGCTTCGCCGGATCCATCATCCGCGTGAGGATCGCCGCGACCTCGCACCGTCTGATGGAATCGTACGGCTGGCAGGCGTGATCGTCGCCCGTCCCCTGCACGATCCCGGCGCGGTAGAGTTTATAGACGGCGTTCTTCGTCCACTCGGAGAGCGCGCCGAGGTCCGGGATGGCGCCGTCCGCGATTTCGTTGATCGGGGCGAGGGCCGTATCCGGGAGGGCCGAGGCGAAGATTTCCATGTAGCCCGCCCGCGTCGCCGGCTGATTCCACGGATAATCGGCCCAGAGGATCCCGGCGGCTTTGCAGTAGGTGACATAGGGTTCGTACCACATACCGACGTCGTTTTGGGGCGTGAAGGAGACGCCGTCATGAAGCTGACGCATGCATGCCGCGAGCTTGGCGGCTTCGGCGTAGGTCAGAAGATCGTTCGGCGCGAACTCGCCCGGGGCTTTTCCGTTGATGAGCCCGGCATTGAAGGCGGTGACAACGTCCGCGTAGAACCAGTCGGAAGAATGGATGTCCCGGAAGGGGGTGTCGGGCGGACCGTCCGGACCGTCAGCCAGAACGACGGATGCGGAGGAGAGGGCGAGGAGGAGGGTGAGGAGGATCGACAGACAGCGTTTCATGAGTTTCTCCTTGTATAAACTGTGCGGCTCATTGCCACGTCTTCCACACGTCGGGGGCGTATCCGACCGTGGCCTGTTTTCCGTTGCGCACGATGGGCAGGCGAAGGACCTCCTGATTCTCGAAGGCTTTGTCCGCGCGGTCGCGCTCGCCGAGGTATTTCACGAGGGCCCAGAGCTCGCGGTCGCGGCAGTCCTCGTCGAGGAGGGCGTCGAGGGATCCGACCGAACGGACGACCGCGTCGAATTCCCCGCGCGAGAGCCCCTTTTCCCGCATGTCGACGGATTGGAACCGGATGCCGCGCTCCTTGAACCAGCGTTCGGCCTTCCGGGTGTCCGCGCTCTTTTTGGTGCCGAAAAT
>CACZSA010000004.1 GCA_902783705.1 uncultured Ruminococcus sp. | reverse complement strand
GAGCATTTCGATCGCCCAGCCGCCGACGGTGGAGTATTCGCATTCGAATTCCCGGGGCTCGAACTCGATCTCCGCGAAGAAATCGTCTATGTTCATGTCGCCCGAGACCTCGTACGTGTTCTCGCCCGTCCGGACGCAGGGATGCACGATCTCGTCCGATTCGTCCCAGATGTCGCCGACCAGCTCCTCGAGAATGTCCTCCATCGTGACGAGCCCGAGCGTCCCGCCGAATTCGTCGACTACGATCGCGAGATGGGTCTTGCGCTCGCGGAGCAGGGACAGGGCGGCGGGCAGCTTCATCGTCTTGTGGATGAACGAGGGCTTCATGAGGATCGAGCGGAGATCGAAGGGCGCGCCGTCGTCCCCGTCGGTGACTTTTTTGTAGTAGTGGTTGAGGTAGAGGATGCCGATGATGTTGTCGATGGAGTCCTCGTAGACCGGGAGGCGCGAGAAGCGGGATTCGTCGACCAGCTTTTCGATCTCCTCCGGGCTGTCCGCGATGTCGAACGCCAGCATGTCGATGCGCGGCGTCATGATCTCCTCGACGGTGGTGTCGCGGAAATCGATCGCCGACTGGAGAAGCTCGCTCTTTTCCTCGTCGATGACGCCCTCCTCCTCGACCGTTTCGATGATCGAGGAAAGCTCCTCCTCCGTGACGGTCGGCGCGTCCTCGTCGTCCTTTCCCCAGAGCCCGGAGAGCAGGTTGATGAGACGCATCACGAGCCACACGAGCGGGAAGAGGATCCATGTCAGGATGCGGGTCGGCCAGGCGAAGAGGCGCACGGCGGCGTCCGCGTTGTTCTTCGCGATGATCTTCGGCACGATCTCGCCGAAAATCAGGATGATGAGCGTCATCACCACCGTCGAGACGAGGGAGGCCATGCCGTCGCTGTTCATCGTGTTGAGCGAGAGGAGCAGGTTCATCGCGATGACCGTCGCGGCGGTCGAGGCGGCAATGTTCGCGAGGTTGTTGCCGATGAGGATCGCGGAGAGCGCGGTCGTGAAGTCCTCGCTGATCTTATAGGCCAGCGCGGCGGATCGGCTCCCGCCCTCGGCGGCCTTTTTCAGGCGCATCTTGTTCGACGCGTTGAAGGAGATCTCCGACGCCGAGAAATACGCCGAAAGGAGGACCATCAACAGAATGATGAGCACGTATCTCATGCGCCCGCCTCCTCTCCGGTCGTCTCCGCGCGCCGCTCTTCGAGCTCTTCGTCGGAGAGCAGGTGCACGTCGACCGTTCCGACGCGTCCGCCCTCGACAGGTCCGACGGTGATCTCGAGGCGGTCAAAGAGGAATTCGTCGTCCTCCTCCGGGATCTTGCCGAAGTGTTCGAGCAGGAGCGCGAGCAGGGGCTTGTCGGCGGACGCGGGACATTTCACGCCGAGGCGGTCCGACAGTTCCCCGAGCGTCATGTGCGTGTTGACGCGGAAGCGGTTGCCGCCGAGCTTGATGAAGTCGCGGTCCACGACGTCGTCCTCGTCCCAGATCTCGCCGACGAGCTCTTCGAGGAAGTCTTCGATCGTGACAAGCCCCACGGTCTTCCCCTCCTCGTCGGAGACGATGGCGAGGTAGAATTTATGCTGGCGCATTTCCGTGAGCAGGTCGTCGATCATGGCCTCCGGCTTGACGTGGTAAGCGGGAATGAGAAGGGACCGGATGTCGACGTCCGGATTTTTCAGGTATTCGCGGATGAAGGAGCGGATATGGATGAGGCCGAGGACGTGATCGAGGTCCCCCGCGTAGACGGGCAGGCGCGAGTGCACCGAATCCCGTACGCGGGCGAGGATCTCCTCGTTCGGCAGGGACGCGTCGATGGCGACGATATCCCCGCGCATGGTCATCACGTCGGCGGCGTGGGTATCCGAGAAATCGAGGGCCGATTTGATGAGGTCGCCCTGCTCCTCGTCCATGACACCCTCTTCCTCAATGGTGTCGATGATGTCGTAAAGCTCCTCTTCGGTGATCGAGGGCTCCTCCTCGTGATGCACGAAGTGGTCCGCGATCCGGGTGAAGACGGACGAAATCAACCCGAAGAACGCCGAGAGCGGCGCGAGGACCTTCATCAGGATGCGCAGAAAGCCCGCCGCAAACAGGGCCATCGTCTCGCTCCGGTCGTTGGCGAACGCCTTCGGGATCATCTCGGAGAAGAGGAAGACCGTGAGCGTCGTCACGACGGTGCAGATGAGGGTCACGCGGTCGGACGCGCCGAAGAGACGGGTCGCGATGACGGTCGCCACGGATGCCGCCGCGATGTGGGTGACGTTGTTGCCGATGAGGAGGGTGGTGAGGGCGCGGTCAAAGTTCGAGGCGATGAACATGGCGTTTTTCGCCCGCCGGTCGCCGTCGTCGGCCTTCGCTTTGACGCGGATGCGGTTCATCGCGGAAAAAGCGCTCTCCGCGCCTCCGAAATACGCCCCGCAGATCACGAAGATCACGAACAGGATGACCAGTCCGAGAACGCGCGATGGGGGAGGGTCGGCAGACAGGGCGTCCGCCGCGGTGGCAAGGGAGGACGGATCGCCGTCCGCCATGGTCAGAATGACGCGGGGGAGGTTCATCGCCGCCCCGAGCGTTCGTATACTGCCGTCTATGTCCATAAAATGAATGGGGTCTCCTTGTGGTGTAAAAATGACAGAATAATCATATCACACCGCGCGCGGATTGTCAAGTGTGAATTCTGCGCGGTGCGATCGGCGGGGAAAGATCATGGCTCGGCGCGGGAGGCCTCGAGCTTCTCCATGCAGGCCGCGGTGTAGGGATTGCCGTACTTCTCGAGCATCTCGGAGGTGTTGTAATCCCGCTCGATCTCGCTCTCCGTGAGCATGGCGAGGAGGGACCAGTGCGTCACCTCTCCGTCCTCCTTGAAGTAGAGGAGCATGTACTCCACTCCGCCGTCCCCGCGCGCCGTGACCCGTCCGTCGGCGTCGAGCGTGCAGTCCGCGGGGATCTTCGCGGGATCCTTCGCTTCGATGGCGTAGGCGATCTCATACATGTTCACGCCGTCCCAGTTGCCGACGGTCCCGGTGTTCACCTGGAACAGGCCGTTCAGCTCGGCGGCTGCGACGGGGCATTTGCCCTCCTCGAGGAGCGTCGCCCGGGAGATCACATAGTCCCGCGCGAAGTCGAGGACCTTGGCGGGGAACTGATCGGCGGGCACGCTCGGCGCGACGGTGTAGGTGAAAGCGGCGGTTTCGTCGCATCCGGGCAGCAGAAAGAGACAGATGGCGGCAAGGAGCGCGAGGCAGAGAGCGGTTTTCCGGAATTTCATGGTACATCCCCTTTCTTTGCGGTCAGTCGGTCGGTTGACCGCTGTTCGGTTCATCGTCGTAATTCAGCCCTGCCCGGCGAGTCCGAGCTCGTCGGCGTGGGCGCGCATGCCTTCGATGACGATCGAGGCGACCTCGGAGATGTCCATGCCGAGCATTTCGCAGCCCTTCAGGATCAGCGCCCGGTCGCACTTCGCCGCGAATTTCTTGTCCTTCCACTTCTTCATGAAGCTCTTCAGCTCGAGATCGGTGATCCCGAGGGGTCTCATCCGCGCGGCGGCCTGCACGATGCCCGTCAGCTCGTCGACGGTGAAGAGGCTCTTCTCCATCGCCGTCACGGGCTCGACGTCCGTGCAGATCCCCCAACCGTGGGACAGGATCGCGCGGATGTCCTCCTCCGGTACGCCGAAGGCGCGGAGCGGCTCCTCCGTGTGGGCGAGGTGCTCGTCCGGGAATTCCTCATAGTCGAAATCGTGCAGCCAGCCGACGGCCTCCCAGCGCTCCGGGTCCTCCCCGAAATGCGCCGCCATCGCGCCCATCGCGGCGGACACGTTCGCGGCGTGCAGGATCAGGTGATCCTCGTGCACCGCCGTCGCGTTGATCCGCTTCGCTTCATCGAGCGTCAGTCTTTCCATGGTTTTTTATTCCTTTCGTATCGTATCGGTTGCTCAGTCCATGATCTTCTCGGGCACCCAGCGCAGGAAATCGCCCGAGACAAGGCGGTAGAAGACGCCGTTCTTCATGCCCTCGACGCTGTCGTGGAACCGCGATTCGCCGTGGCTGTGGGCGTAGATCACCTGCGACGCGCCGTATTCCTCCGCCATCCGGGTGAAGCCGCTGTCGTGCTCGAGGATGCTCGTCGGCGGATAGTGCAGGAACACGAGGTATTTCCGGTATCCCGCGCTCCTTGCGGCCTCGAAGGAGATCCGGAGCCGTTCGAGCTCGCGTTCGACGATCTTCCTCGCGTGCTCCTCAGCCTCCTCGTCCCATCCGGCGATCCGGCCCCTCCGGTCGATCCGGAACGGCCCCTCGAACGTGAAGCCCTTCGTCCCGACAAGCGCGTAATCCCGGTATGCGTAATAATTATTCTGCAAGAACTTCATCCGCCCGGAAAAGCGCGTGTTCAGGGCTTCGGTCTTTTTCGCGTCCCAGAACATGTCGTGATTCCCGCGCACGAGGATCTTCTCCCCAGGCAGGGCGGCGATCCAGTCGAAATCCGGCGCGCATTCGCCGAGGTTGTGTCCCCAGCTGTGATCCCCGACGAGCACGAGGGTGTCCTCCGCCCGGATCCGCCCGGCGCAGTTTTCCCGGAACCGCGCCTCGTGATCCCGCCAGATCCGCCCGTTCCGCTGTCCGGCGGCTTTTAGCTCCGAGCCGAAATGCAGATGCAGGTCTCCGATGGCGTAGAGGGACATGGCGCGCGCTCCTTTGGATCGTTTTTCCGGGAATCGATGACCCCGGGACGGCTTCATTATAGCACAGACCTCTGCGGAATTCAATAGGATAAAGCGCGGGCGGGCTAAAAATCGGCGCCCGTCTTGACAAATCGCGCCCGATCCTGTATGATAGAGACAGAAAAACAAGGAGGTGTGGTCATGAAAAAAACATTGCAGTACGGTCAGGTCGGCGGCTCGCTCGGCGCGTTCATCGGCGGCGTCCACCGGGTCGGCATCGCGTTCGACGGACGGGCGCGTCTCGCCGCGGGCTGCTTCAGCCGGAACGAAGAGGCAAACCGCGAGACCGGGGATTTCTACGGTCTCGATCCCGCCCGCGTCTACGGCGACTGGGAGACGATGGCGGAGCGCGAGGCGGCGCGGGAGGATGGGATCGATTTCGTCGTCGTCACCACCCCGAACAACGCGCACTACGCGGCGGCAAAAGCGTTCCTCACGCACGGGATCCACGTCCTCTGCGAGAAGCCGCTCTGCTTCACGGTCGAAGAGGCCGAGGAGCTCTGCCGGATCGCCGAGGAGCGCGGGCTTCTCTTCGGCGTCAACTACTCCTACTCCGGCAACGTCATGGTCAAGGAGGCGCGGGCGCTGATCCGCCGGGGCGTCATCGGCGAGATCATCAACGTCAACGCGGAATATCTCCAGGAATATCTGGTCGACGACGTCGGCAAGAGCGGCGACGCGATGCTCAAGCTCTCCTCGTGGCGCAAGGATCCCGAGGTCGCGGGCATCTCGAACTGCGTCGGCGACATCGGCTCGCACATCGAGCACACGGTCGCCTATATGACCGGGCTGAAGCTCAGACGGGTCGCGGCGACGCTCGACCGCTTCGGACAGCCGCTCGACCTCAACGCGAACATCCTCGTCGAATTCGAGAACGGCGCGCACGGCGTGTACAGCTGCTCGCAGGTCTGCGTCGGGCACATGAACGGCCTCGTCACCCGCATCTACGGCACTGAGGGCGCGATCGAATGGGTGCAGGAGAATCCGAACATCCTCTACGTCACGAAAAAGGGCCAACCCACCGAGATCCATCACCGCGGCATGGGCTACGTCAGCGAGGAGGCCGCCGCGTTCAGCCGTCTCCCGTCCGGGCATCCCGAGGGGCTCTTCGTGGCCTTCGCGAACATCTACAAGGCGTTCATCTCCGCCGTGCTGAAAACGGCGAACGGCGAGGCGCTCACCGATGCGGACCGCGACTTCCCGACCGTGCGCGACGGGCTTGCCGGGGTGCGCTTCATCCATGCCTGCGTGGAGAGCGGAGCCCGGGACGCCGCGTGGGTCGAGGTCTGATCCCGAGGAAATCAAGCAGAAAACGCGTGAATCCGATGCAATCCGGCGTACCCACCCGCGGCGCGCCGGATTTTTCTGCGCATCCCGACGAAATATTTTCCCGATGCCAGCAAAAAATCGTTCAAATCGTTGACACCTGTTTACAGTTCTGCTATAATGACAATCAAGAACCCGTCATTGCACGGAGCAGGAGGACGCTTTCATGAAGGAACTCAAGAATTACCCGCTTTACGAGGTCACGCCCGTACACTCGATCCGTGAGCTTCTCAAGATCGCCGAAGACGAGGCGGCGGACAAGACCGCGTTCCGCTACCGCGTCGATCAGGACACCATCCGCGACATCACCTACCGGGATTTCATCCGCGACGTCCATGCGCTCGGCTCCGCCCTGACCGAGAGAGGTCTCATCGACGCGCATATCGCGCAGATCGGCGAGAACAGCTACCGCTGGATCACCGTCTATCTCGCCGCGCTCGCCGGGGACGGCGTCTACGTCCCGGTCGACAAGGATCTCCCGGAGCCCGATATCCTCAACATTCTGAATCACAGCGACTCCACCGTTCTCTTCTACACCGGGACCTACGACGATCTCGTCCGCCGCAACGCCGACGGCGCGCTCGCCCGGATCAAGCTCTTCATCCGCGTCACGAACGACGACCGCGTCTCCGACGAGGACTGCCGCGCGGACTACTTCGGCGACGATCCGCGCTTCGTCTCCTACCGCGACTTCATCGCGCACGGGTACGAGCTCCTCGACGGCGGCTACGATAAGTATGACGCCCACGTGAGCGGGGAATACGACCTCAAAATGATCGTCTACACCTCCGGTACGACCGGGATGGCGAAGGGCGTCATGCTCTCGGAGCACAACCTCATCTCCATCGTCTACTACGGCCTGCAGGTGTCGACCGTCTATGAGACCTGCCTCTCCGTCCTTCCCTATCACCACACCTACGAGGCGGTCGCCGGGATCCTCGTCTCCCTGCATCACCATTCGACGATCTGCATCAACGAGAACCTCAGCCTCGTGCTGAAGAACCTGAACACCTACAAGCCCGACTACATCTACCTCGTCCCCGCGTTTGCCGAGGTCTTCTACCGCAAGATCTGGTCGACCGCCGAGAAGACGGGCAAGGCCGGCGGACTCCGCGCGCTCATCAAGACGAGCAACGGCCTGCGCAAGGTCGGCGTGGATATGCGGAAGAAGCTCTTCAAGACGATCCACGAGAGCTTCGGCGGGAACCTGCGCAAGATCGTCTGCGGCGGCGCGCCCATCCGTCCGGAGATCGGCGAATTCTTCGACGCGATCGGCATCGACCTCATCAACGGCTACGGCATCACCGAATGCTCGCCGCTCGTCGCCGCCAACCGCGACTACTTCAACGACTGGAACACCGTCGGCAGCGTCCTGCCCTGCGTCGAGATCCGCTTCGACGACGTCACGCCCGAGGGGATCGGCGAGATCTGCGTCAAGGGCGACATCGTCATGCTCGGCTACTACAAGCAGCCCGAGGCCACCGCGGCGGTCCTGACGAAGGACGGCTGGTTCTCCACGGGCGACTACGGCACGATGAACGAGCGCGGTCAGCTCATCATCACGGGACGCAAGAAGAACATCATCGTCCTCGCGAACGGCAAGAACATCTACCCCGAGGAGATCGAGAACTACATCCAGAACATCCCCTACGTCAAGGAGGTCGTCGTCTACTCGCTCCGCAACGAGCACGGCGAGGAGGTCAAGCTCTGCGCCGAGGTGTTCCTGAACGACGAAAAGGTCGAGGAAATGGCGATCACCGATCCCGCCGCCTCCCTCAAAACCGACATCGCGAAGGCCACCGCCGCCCTGCCCTCCTACAAGCAGATCGCAAAGATCGTCATCCGCCAGAAGGAATTCGAAAAGACCACGACGAACAAGATCAAGCGCCAGAGCATCACAGGATCCACGCAGGCATAAGCAAACCGAAAACAAAAATCAGAGGCTGTCCGGTTTTTCTGGACAGCCTCTGTGTCTTTGATTGAGTCCGCGTTCACTTCCGCACGGGCTCCGTATGGACCGCGAGGAGCTTATACCCCGTCGGATCCAGCGCGGCATGCAGCTCGGGCTCGTGCAGGATGTGCTCGCTGATGATCTCGGTCCGGTTCTTCCTGTAGGAGGAGGAGACGCGCTTCACGTCGAAGGCCGCGCGGATGGCGTCGTTCACGTGCGATTCGCACATGCCGCACATCATCCCGTCGAGCTCGAGCGTCGTGCGGAAGAGGGGCTTTTCCCCCGGCGCATGGCACTTCGAGCCGCAGGAGCCGCAGTCCCCGCCGCAGGAGCTTCTGCCCTCCTTCTTATCCTTCAGAACCGAGCGGAGGACAGCCGCCACGATCGCCGCGACGATCAGCAGCACAAGGATCGTTCCCCAGTTTTCACTCAGCCACAGCACGGCAGCCGCCTCCTTTCGGGCTCATGGATTTCAGTTTATTATTTCGTGACCTTCACGTTCGTCGTGAGCTTGGTCGCCTCCTTGTAGGGACGGACGAGCAGCCAGACGGTGCAGGCGATGACGAGGATCGAGACGATGAGGCCGATCACGTTGAGATTGCCCGTGAAGGCGGACCAGAGCTGGAACACCACGAGGGCGACGAGGTACGCGAAGCCGCACTCATAGCCTATGGCGAACCAGGTCCACTTCGCGTTGTTCATCTCGCGTCTGATCGCGCCGATCGCGGCGAAGCAGGGCGCGCAGAGGAGGTTGAAGAGCAGGAAGCTCATGCCCGCAGCCTGCGTGAACTGCGCTGCGATCTCAGCAATCGCGGAGCGTTCGCCGCCGCCGTACATGGAGCCCATGGTCGCGACGATGTTTTCCTTCGCGACAAGCCCGGTGACGGACGCGACAGCCGCCTGCCAGTTGCCCCAGCCGAGAGGCGCGAAGATCCACGCGACGGCGTTGCCGATGACGGCGAGGATGCTGTCCCCGATCTCTTCTTCCTCAAGCATGCCGAACGCGCCGTCCTTGAAGCCGAAGCGGCTGAGGAACCAGACCACGATCGTGGAGAGGAGGATGATCGTACCGGCCTTCTTGATGAAGGACCAGCCGCGTTCCCACATGGAGCGGAGAACGTTCGAGAGGGTCGGCCAGTGGTAAGCGGGGAGCTCCATGACGAACGGAGCCGGATCGCCCGCGAACATCTTGGTCTTTTTCAGGATGATGCCGGAGAGGATGATCGCCGCGACGCCGATGAAGTAGGAGCCGGTGGCGATGAGCGCGCGGTGCGTCGGGAAGATCGCGGCCGCGACCATGGCGATGAACGGAACCTTCGCGCCGCAGGGGATGAAGGTCGTCGTCATGATGGTCATGCGGCGGTCGCGCTCGTTTTCGATGGTACGGGACGCCATGATGCCGGGGATGCCGCAGCCGGAGCCGATCAGCATCGGGATGAAGCTCTTGCCGGAGAGGCCGAAGCGGCGGAAGATCCGGTCAAGAACGAACGCGATACGGGCCATGTAGCCGCACGCTTCGAGGAACGCGAGGAGGAGGAAGAGCACGAGCATCTGCGGCACGAAGCCGAGGACCGCGCCCACGCCTCCGACGATACCGTCGAGGATCAGGCCCTTGAGCCAGTCCGCGCAGTGGATCGCGTCGAGGAGGCCTTCGAGGAGGACCGGGATGCCGGGCACCCAGACGCCGTAGTCCGCCGGATCGGGCTCGTCAAAGCCCTTTTCGCCGAAGTATTCGACCGCGTCGGTGAAGGACATCGCGTTGGTCTCTTCTTCGTCCGCGCCGTCGGGGATGGCGTCGTAGTAGACGGTGATATCGCTCTCTTCGAGGGTCTCTTCGTCCTCGACCGTCAGGGTCGCCGTACCGGAGCCCGCAAAGGAACGGATCTCTTCAAGGGCTGCGTCGGCGTCGAAGGCTTCGTCCTCGGTGTCGATTTCAAAGCCGAACGCTTCGATGGCCTGGGAGGCCGCGGTGTAGTCGTCCGCCGCTTCTTCCGCCGCGGAGGAACCGATGCCGAACAGATGCCAGCCGTCGCCGAACAGGCCGTCGTTCGCCCAGTCCGTGGCGGACGCGCCGATGGTGACCATGGAGATGTAGTAGACAAGGAACATCACGACCGCGAAGATCGGGAGGCCGAGCCAGCGGTTGGTGACGACCTTGTCGATCTTGTCGGAGGTCGTGAGGGTCTTCGCGTCGCGCTTCTTGTAGATGCCCTTGATAGTATCCGCGATGTAGAGGTAGCGCTCGTTGGTGATGATGCTCTCGGCGTCGTCGTCCAGCTCTTTTTCAGCGGCTTCGATGTCGGCATCGATGTGCTTCATCGTCTCCGCCGGGATGTTCAGCTTTTCGAGGACCTTGTCGTCGTGCTCGAAGATCTTGATGGCGTACCAGCGCTGCTGCTCCTCGGGAAGTCCGTGGACCGCCGCCTCTTCGATGTGCGCGATGGCGTGCTCGACGGGACCGGAGAAGGTGTGCATCGGAACGGTCTTGCCGTTCTTCGCCGCGTCGATCGCCGCTTCCGCCGCTTTCTCAACGCCGTCGCCCTTCAGGGCGGAGATCTCGACGATCGGGCAGCCGAGACGGCGTCCGAGCTCCGCGACGTTCAGGCTGTCGCCGTTCTTCCTGACGATATCCATGAAGTTGATCGCGATGACGACCGGGATGCCGAGCTCAGTGAGCTGGGTCGTGAGGTACAGGTTGCGCTCGAGGTTGGTGCCGTCGACGATGTTCAGAATCGCGTCCGGGCGCTCCTCGATGAGGTAGTTCCGGGCGACGACCTCTTCCAGCGTGTACGGAGAGAGGGAGTAGATGCCCGGGAGGTCGGTGACGGTCACGCCGTCGTGTTTCTTGAGCTTGCCTTCCTTTTTCTCGACGGTGACGCCGGGCCAGTTGCCGACGAACTGGTTCGAGCCCGTCAGCGCGTTGAACAGGGTGGTTTTACCGCTGTTCGGGTTGCCGGCAAGAGCAATTCTAATGTCCATATCGGTTCTTTCCTTTCAGAAAATGATTCGGAAATCAGATTTCCACGTCGATCATTTCGGCGTCTGCCTTTCTCAGGCTGAGCTCGTAGCCGCGGACGGTGATCTCGATCGGATCGCCGAGAGGCGCGACCTTGCGGACGTACACGGAAACGCCCTTGGTGATGCCCATGTCCATGATGCGGCGTTTGACCGCGCCCTCCCCGCGGAGCTTGACGACACGGCAGGTCTGGCCGATCTGCACTTCTTTGAGATTGGTGGTCATGTGTTCCCTCCTTGTATATCTGTCCGGTCTTCAGACCATGATTTTCTGCGCCATTTCGCGGCTGATGGCGATGCGCGATTCCTTGACCTTCACGATGACGTTGCCGCCCATTTCGGTGATGACCGTGACGGCGGTTCCGACGTTGAAGCCGAGGTCTGCGAGATGCTGTTTCACCTCCGGCGATCCGCCGATCTTTCTCACAATGTTTTCCACACCCGCGTCCGCGAGAATCAGAGGCATCATTGAGGTTCCTTCTTTCTGTCCGTACGTTTCGCCGCGCAAGTTAGATTCAACTAACCCGCCGGCATGGAGGAAGGGCAAAAGCGCGCGGCATTCGCCCGCCTCTGCCCGGTTGAAACTCGATTCAGTTACTGTTGGCTTACTGTATTTATTTTATCAGCGAAGGGCGAAAATGTCAAGGCTTTTATGATAATCCGTTCAAAAATCGACATTTTGACGCAATTAAGCCGTATGTATTCCGCTTTCCTTGTGCATCTTTTCGCGTTAGATTTCTGTGGGCAATTTGTCGGTTGTCTGCGCTAATGCGCGTTTGCGCATGCTAAGACGAGGAAGCCCACGCTTTCATCGAGGTTCCCCCGTCCGCGAGCGCGTCCGAAAGATTGCCGGAACCCAAAAAAATCCTCTGAATCGGGAACTTTTCGTATCCCTGCGGCGTCTAACGGACAGAACAAAAAAAACAGCCGGGAGGCCCATCATGACCGGAAAGCAGAAATGCGCGATCCTCAAGGAGATCCGCCGCGACATCGCCGCGAAGAACGATATTGCCATCCGCATCGAGGAATGCACCCACAAGGGCGAATGCCGGGGGACCTGTCCGCGGTGCGAGGCCGAGGTGAGGATCCTCGAGCGCGCGCTGGAAGAAAAGAAAAAGCGCGGGATCAAAACCGCCGTTGCCGGGATCTCCGCCGGGCTCCTCGCCGCCTCGCTCGCATCCTGCACCCCCATCGGAGAGACGATCGAAGCCGTCACGCCGGGCAGCGGAGACAGCACCGAGGGCATCGTCGCAGCCGAGCGGACGGAGGGCGAGATCGCACCGCCGGACGAGGAGGAGGCCCCCTGCGCGCCGCTCGAAGGGGACGTCCTCGCCGAGGACTTCGAGCTGGCGGGCGACCCGCCGGTCGAGGACTATGAGGAAGAGGACCCGGACGCGGAGATCGAATTTGCGGGCGTGCCCGTCGCCGACGATTACACGTTCTCCGCGGAGGAGGAATATCCGTCCGTCGCGGGACTGATCGCGCCGGAGGATCTGGAAGAGGCCGCGCCGTGACGGACGGGCTCGTTTTCCGCGCGTTCGCCGTTTCGCGCCATCGGCTGCCCTATGACGGCGCGGGCGTGACGACCCTCGTCGGCGGGTACGGATGCCCGCTTGCCTGCCGGTACTGCATCAACGGCGTCTGCACCGATCCCGCTTTCCGCCCGAAGATCTACACCATCCCCGCGCTCTTCGACGCCGTGAAGATCGACGACCTCTACTTCACCGCGACGGGCGGCGGCGTGACCTTCGGCGGCGGAGAACCCTTGCTCCAGGCCCCGTTCATCGCGGCGTTCATCCGCTACGCAAAGGCGCAGGGCGTCGTGTGGAAATTCAACCTCGAGACCTCCCTCGCCGTGCCGCCCGAGCTGTTCGACGCGCTCGTCCCCGAAGGGATTCCGGCGGCGGACTGCCCCGTCGACGAATTCATCGTGGACATCAAGGACATGGATCCCGCGATCTACGAGCGGTACACGGGGAGGACGCCGGAGTTCATGCGCCGGAATCTCACCCGCCTCGCCGCGCTCACCCTGGACCGTGTGACCGTGCGCGTGCCGCTCATTCCGGGGTACAACACCGACGAGGACTGCGACCGATCCGAGGAGATCCTCCGGGGGATGGGGTTTGAGAGGATCGAGAGGTTTGCGTATCGGACGAAACAATAGAATAGGGAGTTGTGCAAACAAATCTGGTGTTGGTTGACTTCACGATCCAGCTTCAGTCTGTCTATTGCGCCGGCAATCTCTCCGAAATTGGTGAGCACGATGGAAGCCGGAGCCAATTACGAATACACTGCGCATGATATTGTCACCATGTTTCTGCCTCCATCCCCAATACCGAAGAGATTGCCGCGTCAGGCGTCTCAGGACGCCTTCCTCGCAATGACATTGTTTTGCCTGCAGTGTTCTGATATCCGGAACCCGGTTT
>CACZSA010000003.1 GCA_902783705.1 uncultured Ruminococcus sp. | reverse complement strand
CCGATGAAGGTCTTGAACATCAGATTGAACTTGCGGATGGGGGTGAAGTCCTCCGCGCCGCAGTCCGGGCACTTGATGTGGTTTTCCTTGATATACGCGCTCATCTCGTCGTCGGTCCATCCGGCGGGGTTGACGTCGTCGAGGTGGTTTTCAAACGCGTAGTCCTCGATGAGCTTGTCCGCGCGGTGACGGGATTTGCAGGCCTTGCAGTCCATGAGGGGATCGGAGAACCCGCCGAGGTGACCGGACGCCACCCAGGTCTGGGGGTTCATGATGATCGCGGAGTCCAGCCCGACGTTATAGGGGCATTCCGTGACGAACTTCTTCCACCACGCCTTCTTGACATTGTTCTTGAATTCCACGCCGAGCGGGCCGTAATCCCAGGAGTTGGCGAGACCGCCGTAGATTTCGCTTCCGGCGTACACAAACCCTCTGTTCTTGCAGAGCGCGACGATTTTCTCCATGGTTTTCGCTTCGTTGGACATGCGCATGGGATATACCTTCCTTTATCTGAAACTTGAATGTAAAACGGATTACTGGACCTTCGCGGGCGCGCGCCACTGTGCGAAGAGCTCGAGACCGTCGCGGAGCTTGACGTCGAAGACCTCGGCGCGGTTGTCGGCGGCGGGGATGTAGGAGCAGGGGTAGGTGACGTTCACCGTGGAAAAGGAGGAGACGGCCTTGAGCAGCGCGTAACAGTTCTCGAAGTCCGTCATCGTGAACTCGGTCGAGAGGACCGCCGCGTCCGGCTCGCCGAGGGGCAGGACCCAGATCGGACCGCTCGGCTCAGCCTCTGTCTCCGCGGGTTCTTCGCCCTCCTCGGGCTCATCCGGGGCGGGAGCGGGTACGGTTTCACTGCCCACCGGGGTGATGTCAAAGGGAAGATCGGGATCCGCTTCTGCGGGTTCCTCGGCGACCGATTCCTCCTGGGCGGGTTCTTCGGCGGCCGGGTTTTCATTTTCACCGTCCGCATCGGAGGGCTTCTCCACGGGCGTCTCGTCCACCGGAGGCACGTACCAGCTGTATTTCGACCAGCCCGATTCGGGGGTCAGAAGCTGTTCCATGACACGGTGCGCCGCCGCTTCGTCGAGGGAGGCGATGGCGGTGAGATAGGCTTTGACGATGCTCAGCGTGTAGGACTGCTTCGCGTCGCGGTCCGCCTCGGTGTGTTCCGCCGCGAGGGAGAGGGTCCAGAGCGCGTCTCCGTCGACCGTATTCTCGCCGATGCCCATCAGCCATTTGTTCGGGACGCTCTCGGTCCACGGCCAGCCGTCCTCGCCGACGCGCTGAATCTTGGTGTCGTATTCAAACGTGATCTCCTGCCCGTCGTCGTAGATGTCGCGCGGGAGATTGACGGTCACGCTGCCGAGGATCTCGGAAAGCTCGTCGAAGTGATAGCCGTCGAGGAGCATCGTATAATGGATCTTCAGTCCGGTCATCGCGTTGATGTACTCGGCGAGGGAATCCATTCCGTAGACTGTCGAGATTTCGGAGAGGGAACGGTATCCGCTCGGGGTGTAGACCGTCATTTCGGGGGTGAAATAGGTGTAAACGAACTGGCGGCGTTCCCGGTCGACGCGCAGAAGCACGATCGAGGTGGCGCTCACCTCGCGGAAATCGACCGAGAGGATGCCGAGGGTGGGAACGGCGCTGTCCAGCCCGGCGGCGGCCTTTGTGATGGCTTCCGCGTCGGGCGCGTAATCGTTGTAGAGGTCAGGACGGTAGTCCGTGGTGACGAGGAGAAGATTGAAGGTCTCGCCGTCCGGTAAGGGTTCTTCGGGAACCGTGTCGTCGGGTGTGCTCGTCTCCTCGGAGGTTGTTTCCTGCTCGACCGCGGTGATCTCTTCGAGGGCGGTGTGATCCACCTCGAGAATGTCGTCGACGGTCCGCGAGACGAACAGGGTCGCGAAGTACGCGATGATCCCGAAGATCAGGGCGGAGATCAGAAATGTGACGCCGAAATTTTTAAGCGCGGAAAGCATGGGTTACTTCCTTTCGTATCACATGATACCCTATATTATACAGGAAACGGCAATAAAATGCAAGTGTCAAATTGCAGGAAGAAGTAAAGAGAGGGGCAATATAGTATGACAGAAATGATAAATTTCCGCCCGATCCCCGTGAAATGCCTCAGAGTGCAAGAAGACGGCGGGCGCCGGCGTCGTCAAGGAGCCGTGCTGCCTGCGCGGTGAAGCGGGTGTGCGCGATGAGGCGGAAGGCGGCGGCAGCGGTGTCGGCAAGCGCTTCTGTCCCATTCTCCGACACATCCGCACGGCATCCGACGCAGAGGATGCGCAAGAGTCCCCAGACCGCCGCGAGTCCCCGCCATTCGTCCGCGAGCGGGATGCCCTCATAGGGGAACTGCGAGAAGAACGCGTGATTCACAAGGAGCTGCTCGAAATGCACCGCCTCGTCCGGGAAGCGTTCCGCGAAGAGGCGGCAGTCACCGGCATACCGATCTGCGTTGTCTTCATATCGCGCGAGGCAGTCCCGAGCCTCATCCCGAATGCTGTCGCTGCGGTCGGCGAAGAAGCGCAGAAGGCGGCACGCGGCGTCGACGCCCTCTGTCAGCGCCGGGTTGCCGGGGAGGTCACTCAGCCCGAGCGCCGCCCGCAGATCGAGGATGCGCTCCGGGATCGGCCTCGTCCGGTTCTGGAGAATGCGGAGCAGGGCGAGACGCGCGTCCCACGTGACGGGATAGCCGCCGTTCGCAGACGGGGACCCCGGATAGGGCGGCGGGGTAAGGGGGAGGGATTCGCGGCTCCACGTCATCGGCTCGCACTCGCGGAGGAGGATCTCAACCACACCCTCGCAGGAATTGGAGAGGGAGCATTCGAGTTCTCCGCAGAAGGTCCGCACGCCGCGGGGATAGAGGCGGCAGACGTCGGAGAGCACGTCCTCGCCGAGTTCCGCATGGATCGAACAGCGTCCGTCCTCCATGCGCATCGGGCAGTCGCCGAGCCAGTTCGGGGAGAACCGCGCGTACTCCTCCTCGGTCGGGTGATCGAGCACCCGCAGTCCGACGTCGAGGCGGTCGCGCAGCTCCTTCCGGCAGGGGAGGCCGAGAAGCGTGAAATAATTCTGCATCGAGACCGTGACGGGCCATCCGACGCAGCAGGCATGACGGCATCCGCCCATCTTGCAGGCGAAATCGCGGAAATACCGGGGAACGAGATATGCATGTGTTTCCTTCATGCTGCGCACTCCGTATCCATTCAAAAATCCGATTTATTATAGTCCGCCCGCCCGCCCCGGCGCAAGAAGATTTTGTGAATTTTTATCTCCGTGCATTCGTTTTTTAAGAGGTTTTTCCTCTTGCAATCGCGGGCGGGATGTGCTACAATAGCTCCGGATCATTCCATGGAGAAGGAGGCGGCGGACATGCGCGAGAACTACGGGATCCTCTTCGAGAAAACGCGGGAGAAAGTGCGGCGGAGCGGGACGAGGCCCCGGCTTCTGCTCCACGCGTGCTGCGCCCCGTGTTCGTCCCATTGCCTTGAGGAGGTCGCGCGGGATTTCGACGTCACGATGTTCTTCTACAACCCGAACATCGCGCCCGAGGAGGAGTTCCGCTTCCGCGAGGGAGAACTTGCGCGGTTCCTCGACGAAGCGGGCTACCGGGGCATTTCGATCGACGTCCCTCCCTACGATCCCGCGCCGTTTTACGAGCTCGCGCGTGGGCTCGAACACGTCCCCGAGGGAGGCGCGCGGTGTTACAAATGCTATGAACTGCGGCTCCGGGAGACAGCGAAGGCCGCGCGGGCCGGGGGATTCGACTGGTTCACGACGACGCTCTCGATCAGCCCCTACAAGAACGCCGCATGGCTCAACGAGATCGGGATCCGCGAGGGCGAGGCGGCGGGCGTGCCGTATCTCTGTTCCGATTTCAAGAAAAAGAACGGCTACCGCCGCTCGATCGAACTGTCGAAGGAATATCATCTCTACCGCCAGGATTACTGCGGATGCGAATTCAGCCGCGCCGAGCGGGATGAAAAGCTCCGGCGGGCTGCCGAAGAACAGATCATTCAGAATGAATCAGAATAAAACAGAGGAGCCGACGACAAGAGCCGTCCGCTCCTTTTTTGCTGATTCCTGATCACTTACAGAAGAAACGCCCGCCGACCCTCGCACTTTGCCTGCCATTCGGGGGACTGGGTGCGAAGCCGCTCCACTGTGTCCCGCACGGCCTCGATGACCGTGTCGACGGCGTCCTCGTCGGTGTCCGGCCCGAGGGTGAGGCGCAGGGATCCCACGGCGAGCTCCGAAGGGATGCCCATCGCCGTGAGGACGTGACTCGGCTCCAGCGCTCCGGCGGAACAGGCCGCGCCCGAGGAGGCCCGGATCCCGCGCTCGTCGAGCAGCAACAGGAGCGGTTCGCCCTCAACGCCCTCGAAGGAGACGTTCACGTTGTTCGTGAGCCGCTTTTGCGGGTGCCCGTTGAGGGTCGATTTCGGGATTCTCGTCAGTCCCGCGGCGAGCCGGTCCCGGAGCACCGTCAGCCGCGCGTTTTCCTGTTCCGCCCCCGCGAGCGATTCGTCGAATGCCGCCGCCATGCCCGCGATCGCCGCGACGTTCTCCGTCCCCGCCCGACGTTCCCGCTCCTGACCGCCTCCGAGGAGGAACGGCACAAAGGAGAGTCCCCGACGGACATACAGAAATCCCGTGCCGCGCGGTCCGCCGAATTTGTGCGCCGAGGCGGCGAGTGTGTCGCATCCGATCTCGCCGGGGTTCATCGGGATGTGTCCCGCGGCCTGCACGGCGTCCGTGTGAAAGGGGATCCCCCGCGCGCGGCAGAGTTCCCCGATCTCCCGGATCGGCTGGATCGCCCCGGTCTCGTTGTTCGCCGTCATCACCGCGACGAGGCAGGTGTCCTCCCGGATCGCCTCCCGGACCGCCTCCGCCTGCACGATCCCGTCCCGGTCCGGCGGGAGCAGGGTCACGTCGAACCCGCGCTGCGCCAGCCGCTCGAGAGGACGCAGGATGGCGTGGTGCTCGATCATTGCGGAGACGATGTGCATGCGTCCCGCGCGTCGTCCGGCCTCCGCGGCGGAATAGACCGCGGTCGAATCGCTCTCCGTCCCGCCGGAGGTGAAGAGGATCTCCGGCGGGCGGCACCCGAGATGCGCGGCGATCCGTTCCCGGGCATCCTCGAGCACGGCCTTGGCCCGCGCGCCTTCCTCGTGGATCGACGAAGGGTTGCCCCACGCATGCCGCATGACGTCGTTCATCGCGTCGATTGCGCATTCCCGCATCGGGGCTGTCGCGGCATAGTCGAGATAGATCATGAAAGCCTCCTCACACCGATCCCGGGTTGAATTCTGACTGAAATTCGTTTCAGCCGTCGAGGTGCACGAATTCCGCGATGGAGATGCCGTCGAGAAAATCGTTGATCATTCCGCCGAGCTTCTCCCACATCGGGAGGGTCGGGCAGGTGGCGGAGCGGTCGCAGGGCTGGTCGAGACAGGTTACGGGGGAGAGGGGCCCTTCCACGAGTCGGAGGATCTCTCCGACGGAGTAGTTCTCGGGCGCCTTGGTCAGCCGGTAGCCGCCGCCCTTGCCGCGCAGTCCTTCGAGAAGGCCGTCCTTCGAGAGCACCGCGATGATGCTTTCGAGATATTTTTCAGAGCAGTTCTGCCGCTCGGCGATTTCCTTTAAGGGGATATACTGTCCGTCGCTGTGCGCGGCGAGGTCGATCATCACCTTGAGGGCATACCGCCCGCGCGTCGAGATCATCATGAGGTTCACGCATCCTTGTCATGGTCGTTCAGAATACTTTATCATACCACATCCGCACGTTTTTTTCAAGTCCCCCGCCGAAAATCCCCCGCGAATGCCCCATTCCGTCTTGCAAAACGCCTGCGGATCCTGTATAATAAAACCGGATCCCATGTTTGATGATATTTCGGAGGGAAAACCTGTGAAAACGAAAAAACGTCCGCTGATCCTGCGCATCCTTCTGGTATTCTTCGCGGTGATCCTGATCCTGCTGCTCCTCGCCGCCTTCACGGTCTTCGTCCTCCCGCTCTGCGAGGGCGTGAGCCGCGCGCCGGTCGACGGATCGGCGGACTGGATGGCGCGCCTCGACGACAAAACACCCCTGAACCTTGTCACTCTCCCGGGCACGCACAACGCCGGAGCCGCGAACGCCGATCTCCCGTTCTTCTCGAAGTGTCAGACGCTCGGAATCCGCGAACAGCTCGACGCCGGGTACCGCTATCTCGACATCCGCCTCGGGTTGGACGAGGAGAGCGGAGAGCTGATTCTCAAGCACGGCTTCACGGACTGCAAGCCGTCGCCGTTCTCCACCCACGCGCTCACGCTCCGGGACGTGGTGTCGGACTGCCGGGCCTTCCTCGACGCGCATCCGACCGAGTTCATCCTCTTCTGCGTCAAGCACGAGCATGGGGATTTCTCCATCTCGGAGATGCAGACCCTCCTCGCCGGGGAAATCGCGGAGGTCCCGGACAGATGGCTCCTCACGGACACGCTGCCCGTGGTCGGCGAGGCGCGGGGGAAGATCGTGCTCCTGCGCCGATACAATGATGAAGCAGGACTCGGGGGGGCCGCGGGCATTCCGTTCGCGTGGAACGATCAGGGCGGGTCGATGAATCCCACCGAGGACGTCGACATGAATTTCCCGGGCGATTTTCTCCTCTGGGTGCAGGACCGCTACGAATATGACACGGACGACAAGTGGAACGCCTTCGTCTCCGGCCTGACGATCGGGATGGAAGAGGACGAGGCCGCGGTGCATTTCCTCAGCACGAAGGGCCCGCTCGCCTACGGGCATCCGTACGGATTTGCCCGGACGCTCAACCGCCGCCTGCTCGACTATGCTCTGCCCGCCGGGGAGCCTCTCGGCTGGATCATTGTCGATTTCGGCTCGGCGAAGCTCGCGGAGCACATCTGGCGGCACAATTTTGATTGAAAACGCGGCTTGACAAGCGGACCGCGGACGTGTATAATAGAGAAAACAAAAATCGGACGGAGGCGCGAGATGAACGAAAACGGAATGGAGAGAAAGAGCGACGGGTTCCGGGTCCTGTACGACCAGTTCGTGAACAGCTGCGACGCGGCGGAAGCGGCAGGAAAGTGGGACAAGGAAGAATACGGCGAGATGGAGGGATACTTCTTCAACACGCTCATGGGGATCCTCATGAACGTCGTGAACGCCGACGGGAACATCGGCGAGCGCGAGGCGGAGGCTCTCAACGAAAACTTCGGCTTCTCCTACACGGTCGACGAGCTGATCGAGCTCTACGGCTACTGCGGCAAGGATCTCGAGGCGAACTACGCGGAGAACACGCGCGCCGCGATGGAGCTTCTCTGCGGGATCGACGAGGGGCTTGCACAGCGGTTCCGCGAACTGGTCCTCACGATCTGCGAAATCGTCGCCGAGAGCGAAGACGGCGTCCTCGAATCGGAGGAGCATTTTCTCGATTCGCTGAAGGACGCGGTCCTGAAATAAAGAAAAAACGGCCCGGGATCGGGCTGTTTTCATGTCCTCACGCGCAGCGCTCCCCCTCGAGCCGCTCGAGCAGGGGGATCAGCTCCCCGGGCTCGGCGATCCGATATGTCGGCACCTCGTCGGGCGAGGACGGGTCGAACGGCCTGCGCGGGGACCACGTCAGCAGGACCGAGCGGATCCCATAGCGGTTGGCCCCTGCGATGTCCCGCGCGATGTTGTTG
>CACZSA010000002.1 GCA_902783705.1 uncultured Ruminococcus sp. | reverse complement strand
CAAAAAGAAGGTCGGCGGCAACCGCGAGCTCATGGGGTACGAGGAAACCTTCGGCATGCCCCGCGAGGAGCAGCAGCACATCACGCCCCCCGCCCGCTACCTCGTCCGCATCCTCGCCGAATGCGAGTTTGCCATCCGCCTCTCGAAGTCGCTCGAAGGGAAATACGACGAGACCGTCTCCGCGGCCCTCGATTTCCTCACGGACGCCATGGAGCGGGACGGCGCGCTCACGAAATCCGTCTGCCGCGAGGCCGAGGAAATGCTCCTGCCCCTCTCGGACGACGCGAAAGCATACAAGCTCATCCTCGCCGGACACGCGCACATCGACATGAACTGGATGTGGTCGTGGCCCGAGACCGTCGCCGCCGCCGTCGCCACCTTCACGACGGTGCTCAACATTATGGACGAGTACCCGGACTTCTGCTTCAGCCAGTCCCAGACGGCCTGCTACCAGATCGTCGACGAGTACGCGCCGGAACTGCACGACCGGATCAAGGCCCGCATCGACGAGGGACGCTGGGAGATCACCTCCTCCGCGTGGGTCGAGACCGACAAGAACATGCCGAACACCGAATCGCTCCTGCGGCACATCGCGTATTCGAAGAAATACCTCGCCGAAAACTGGGGCGTCGATCCCGACAGCCTCGAGGTCGACTTTTCCCCGGACACCTTCGGTCACTCCCCGAACCTGCCGGAGATCGACGGCTTCGGCGGTGTGAAGTACTACTATCACTGCCGCGGGCTCGGCGAGGATCTCGCGCTCTACCGCTGGAAGGCACCGTCCGGGCGGGAGATGATGAACTACCGCGAGCAGCACTGGTACAACAGCGGCATCACCCCGAAGATCGGACAGGCGATCTTCGATATAGCGGCGAAGTCCGGCGGCTTCAAGACCGGGCTCGTCGTCTACGGCGTCGGCGACCACGGCGGCGGACCGACCCGGCGCGACGTGGAACGCGGGTACGAGATGATGGAATGGCCCGTTTTCCCGACGATCCGGTTCGGCACCGTGCGCGAATTCTTCCATGAGGCGGAGGCCGTCCGCGACCGCCTGCCGCTCGTCGAGCATGAGCTGAACTTCCTCTTCGAGGGCTGCTACACGACGCAGAGCCGGATCAAGAGGGGGAACCGCCGCGCGGAGAACGCCCTCGGGGAAGCGGAGACGTTTGCCTCCCTCGCGCACGTCCTGACCGGGGCCGAAATGCGCGCCTCCGCCTTTGAGCGGGCATGGCAGAAGACCCTGTTCACGCACTTCCACGACATCCTCACGGGCTCCTGCGTGCAGGACAGCCGCGAGCACGCCATGGGCCTCTTCCAGGACGCGCTGGCGACGGCGAACACCGAGACCTCCCTCGCCCTCGCGAAGCTCTCCGCGGCGATCGACACCTCCGGGATCCATGTGACGCCCGATCCGGCCTCCCAGAGCGAAGGCGCGGGCGCGGGCTACAACATCGAGCGGTTCAGCGGACGCGCGGTCGACGAGCGGGGCCAGGGCCTGACGCGGATCTGGAACGTCTTCAACTCCACGGCGGCGGACCGCGACGAGCCCGTCGAGATCACCGTCTGGGACTGGACGGGCGATCTGCGGTACCTGAAGGTCACGGACGCGGACGGCGAACCCCTCCCGTTCCAGAAGCTCGACAGCGGCCTCCAGCAGTACTGGGATCACAAGTATTTCCGCTTCCTTGTGCAGATGAAGATTCCGGCGTTCTCCTATGCGACGGTCGTGCTGGAGCAGGGCGAGATGGGCGACTATCCCGTGTACCTGCAGGCGGCGCACGTCTCCCGCCCGAGCCGGAATTATGTGCTCGACAACGGCCTCGTGCGCGCCGAATTCGACTACGCGACGGGTGAGATGGTCTCCTTCCGGGATCTCGAAACGGAAACGGAGCTGATCGCCGAGGGCGGACGGGCGGCGGTGACGCTGATCGACACGAACCGCCACAACTCGAACGCGTGGAACATCGGAACGCATCTCGCCGCCTCTCCGGTGACCGGGGTGACGAACATCCGCGGCGCGTGGGGCGGACCGCTCCGTCAGGGATTCTCGTTTGACGCGAAGGTGCGCGCCTCGTCCGTGCACGCGGAATACAGTCTCGACCGCGGATCGAAGGCCGTGCGGCTGAATCTGCGGGTCGACTGGTCGGAGGTCGGCGGGGACACGGTCCCGGTGCTGGCCTATAAGTTCCCGTCCTCGCTCGCGGCGGAGAAGTTCTACTACAACGTGCCGGGCGGCGTAGCCCTGCGTGAGGCGGCGGACTGGGATCGCCCGGGTCTGTCCTACGCGGCGGCGGAGACGAAGGTCGGGGAGGATCTTCTGACGATCGTGACGGATTCGAAATACGGCTTCCGGTGCCGGACGGAGAACGGGTGCGCCGCGATGTTCTCGACGCTCATCAACACGGCGACGAGCCCGGATCCCTATCCGGAGCGCGGGATCCACGAGATCGGGCTGACGATCGGGCTGCTCCCGGCATGCCCGGTGAAGCGGGAAGCGGCGGCGGTCGCGGCGAACCGTCCGATGACGGCGGTATCGACGGGCGCGCACAAGGGCGTTCTCCCGACCTCCGGGACGCTGTTCCGGGTGCGGACGGACGCGGCGGTGTTCTCCGCGCTGACGGCGGTGGGGAAGACGCTCGCCGTGCGGTTCTACTCGGTGTCCGGCGAGCCCGGGACGATCGAAGCGGACGCGGGCATCCCGATCCGCGCGGCGTATCTGACGGATCTACTCGGAAGGCGGACTGGCGAATGCGCGATCGCGGGGACGGCGGTAAAAGCGGAGGCCGCGCCGTACGCGATGGGACAAATCGTGATGGAGTACTAAACAATAAGGCGCGTGTGTTTCCCCGCACACGCGCTTTTTCGTTGCGTCTTCGCCGCTTGTTATCTTATGCCTCTCATTCTGTCTGCGCGCTGGCGCTTGCGGGCGGGGAGCCCCCCGCGGGCAAAAGGCGAGCTCACCTTCGGCAAGCTCGCGGTTGCAGGCGCATTCCGTTTGCGCGCTGTCGCTTGCGGATGATGGATCTTGCAGATCCATTATTTTTTTCGCCTGCGCGGCTGGCGGACAAGAGGACCCTCAGGCCGGGCCCTCTT
>CACZSA010000001.1 GCA_902783705.1 uncultured Ruminococcus sp. | reverse complement strand
CCTGGAGATTCCTAAGAGGACCCGGCCCGAGGGTCCTCTTAGGTCCCGTCCGGAAGGACAAAAAAGCGTCGGATCTGCAAGATCCATTATCCGCAAGCGCCAGCGCGCAAGCAAAAAGAGCGGCGAAGCCCCTCAGCGGCACCGCCGCAACGAAAAAGCGCGCGTGACGGGGAAAACACGCGCGCCAATATGCCGATTCTCAAAACATCGTTACTTGCTCCGCAAGAGGCCGGGACGCCTTCCGCGCCGCCTCCGCAGGCCGGTAGATCACCGCGTCGCGGAACCGCCCTACCTCCCCGGCGATCACGAATACCGCCGCGGGCGAGAAGATCTCCGCGCACCGCGCCAGCGTCCTCCCCCCGTCGACCGTGCGCGACGAGCAGAGCACCACGGGCCGCCCCTCCGCGATCACCGAACAGAGATCCCGCCCGGATGCGGCGTCGGTTTCCGCAGCTTCCGCCGGACGGCGCAGAACGTTCGTGCGGCGGCAGAACGAGTCGCGGGACAGCACCATCGCCGCCGGGGACGGACTCGCCAGATATCCGTACACCGAGGCCGCGGCCTGAAACAGCGCGCCGTCCGTGTACTCGCCCGGCAGATACGTCGTCACCGCCAGCCCGCCGATGCCCGTCCGCGTCAGGGACAGGAACCGCGCAAGATTGTCCCGCTCCGAGGGCGTGTCCGCCGCGACGAGGATCTTCACCGCCCCCGCCGCGAGGATCTCCGTGAGGGCAGCCGCCGCCGCGACAAACCGATCGCAGTCGCCCGGCAGGATGAGGAACCGCCCCCGCGCCGCGTACCGCCCGATCGCCTCGGGAGCCGCGCCCTTCATCGGATCGAGGGACGCGAGGACCTCCGCGAGGACCGTGGGATCGAGTGTTCCCGCGTTGCCCCATGCCTCCGGCTGACCCGTGAGCGGGATCTGCGCGCCGCGCTCGACGGGGACGGGATAGCGGGCCGGCGTGAGGGTGCCGCATGCGAGGATGCGCCGGACGGCCTCGCGGATCTCCTCCTCCGCATCGCGGCGCGGGGTGGGAGTGCGGCGTTTCGCTTTTGCGCTCGTGGACATGGACTGCCTCCCGGTGGTGAGATTTTGGGATTCAGACAATGGAAGTTTTAATGCAGCTCCACCGCGCAGAGCATGTTGCTCCACGGGTCGAGGACCGCGACGGAGACGGGATCGCCTCCCTGATAGGCGTGGATGATGTACAGCGCGCCGTTCTCCTCGCCGAGGTAGAACATCACGTGCCGCTGACGGTGGATCGCGACGGGGAACCGGCTCCCGGCAAAGAGCGCGAGACGGTCCGCCGCGGAGGTGTAGACGATGTCCGTCGTCTTGCCGCTGAATACGCGCTGTTCGGCGGTGTTGCGGGGGAGCCGGATGCCGAAGGTCCGCATCACCGAGGTGACGAACCCGGAGCAGTCCACGCCTCCGCCCGCGCCGCCCCATCCGTAGGGCGTGCCGAGATACGCGAAGGCCTCCTCGTAGAAGTTCTTCATCGTGTAGGGGAGGGACCCGAGGACGCAGTCGCCCTTGGAGATCGTCACGGTGCGCTCCGCGAGGGTGCCGTCCGCCTGACGAACGGGGACGGAGACCTTGTAGTTCTCGCCGATCTCGCCGCCGCAGGGGAGGGTGACGCCCATGTCGAGGACGGTCTCGCCCGACGGGATGCGCACGGCGGTGACGGTCACGTATTCCTCGGGGGAGGCGTACCGCGCGAAGTCGTCCGACGAGCAGAAGGCCGCGGTGTCCGCGGGGATCCATCCGGCGTAGTGGTACGCCTGGGCGAAGAGCCATTTCCCGTCCGCGCTCTCGTGCAGGATCGCGACCGGGGTGCCGACGACCAGCTCGGTCTCCTGGATCATGTCGTAATACTTGTCGCCCCACGCGTAGAAGCCCTCGTCCGTCGGCTGACCGCGGAGGTCGGCGCGGGAGACGATGACGGCGCGGCGCACGGGAACGCTGCCCGGGACCTTGTCGAGCGCGCGGTTTGCGAGGATCGCGTTGCGGGTGTCCGTCTCGACCCACGCGCCGTTTTTGTCGTAGTCATACCCGGTCGGGAGGACGTAGGCGCCGATGAGGGCCCGGACCGTTTCGCCGGTGAGGCTGTCGGGGAAGGCGGCGATGTCGGTCATGACGGGGCAGTCGGCGATCATGCGGGCGTTGTACGCGGCGATCTCGTCCCCCGTGAGGAGGATCTCGTCGGACGCGCCCTCGCCGAAGCGGGCGTCATAGAGCGCAGCCCAGTGCAGGGTGCGTTCGGACCAGTCGCGGGGGGGCGCGTAGAGGGTCCCGGATTCCGCGGGGGTCTCGCCCTCGGAGGAGGTCTCCGATTCCTTCGGAGTTTCCGATTCTGCGTCCGTCTTCTCCTCGGGCTCCTGAAGTTCTTCCGGCTCCCGAAAATCTTCGGGCTCCCGAAAATCTTCGGGGACCATGGTGAAGGCGAGGCGGTTTTCGGGGAAGGCGAGGCGGCCCACGATGGCGGCGATCTCGGCGCGGATGATGGTCTCGTCGGGGTGGGCGCGGTGTTCGGCGTCTCCCTGCGCAACGCCCGCGCGGTAAAGCGCATAGACGGCGTCGCCGTAATCGGTTTCGAGGTGGACGTCCGGGATGGAGCCGTCGGGAATCTCGTTCACCGATTCGAGCGGCACGGCGTTCGCGAAGACCGCCATGGTCTCCCCGCGGGTCGCGTCGCGGCGGAAGTCGGCGTCGGTCCAGCGGGCCTCGGCGGGGAGCATTTCGTGCTCGAGGGCGTAGGCGACGTAGGAGAGATACCACGTGTCGGGGGCGTTCGTGAGGGTGACGGAGCCCTCCGCGGTGCGCTGATGGACGCAGGCGGCGAGCTTGATGACTTCGGCGAGGGTGAGGTTGGCGCCGGGCTCGAAGGTGTCCGCGGTCCGCCCGTTGACGAAGCCGCTCTCATACGCCGCGAAGACGTCATGGTAATACCACGCGTCCTCGGGGACGTCCACGAAGGGGAGGGAGAACGGGAGGGAGGCGGCGCACACAAACGGCGCGCAGAGGGAGAAGAGGAGGAGTGCCGCGGCGGCACAGGCGGAGACGCGCGCGCATCCCCGCGCAAACATGCGGGAGAGGTTTGTCATAGAATACGTGGATCCTTGTATTTCTTTATTTTCTTCTTTTTTTGACTCAATTTCGTGCTGGTTTTCTCCTTCGTGAAGGAGGCGAAGAGGCGGGCTGGTTTCTCGTGGTCTGCGCGCTTACGCTTGCGGGCGGGGAGCCCCCGCGGGCCTGAGGCGAGCTCACCTTCGGCAAGCTCGCGGTTGCAATCTCGTTTTGTCTGCGCGCTTACGCTTGCGGATGATGGATCTTGCAGATCCGACGCTTTTTTCGCCTGCGCGGCTGGCGGACAAGAGGACCCTCAGGCCGGGCCCTCTT